>JAJXXG010000280.1 GCA_021781255.1 Acidobacteriota bacterium | reverse complement strand
GAGAGAGGAAATCTCGACCGCATACACCGCCGTCACGTTTGCCGCTGACACATAAGAAGGTAGAGCATATCCACTCCACGTTCCCGCAGAAGACGAGCCTTCCGTGGCGCAGTTGATTGCTTCATAGGGCGGTAAGCCAGTACAGGTGTTGGCTGACGCAAACACGCCAGAGCTTCCATTTCCAACTGCTGGATAATTGGCACTCGTCACGCTGGGCGTAAACGTCGTCGCTGGAATGAAGACATACTGGCCTGAGATGGGCGGCGTTAGTGTTGTGCCAAATGCTCCAATCACATGTAGTTGAAGCTCATTCGTAGCAGGCGAGTTCGGCGTCACGGTAATGCTGGCGTCCCCGACAACGGATACGGCAGGGCCGGTCATGGTGTTGAGGCTGGTGAGCGCCGATGGCATCTCCACGCTCACATTGCTCCCACTTACCTTCCATGTGCCGAGCGTGTAGCCAGAGTCCGCAGCGGGCGTCGTGCCATTAAAGTTGGGGGAGGTCACCAGTGTTCCGTTGACGCTGATCGTGGCGGCCGAGGTGGCAAAGCAGTCTGCCAGTGAGCACGGCACCCACTGGCCGAGGGAAGCATTGAAGGCATACAGCAGGATCGGCTGCGGCGAGGAACTAAGCGCGAACGAGGCGTAGGTGCTCGCCACCGGCGTCGCCTGGTTGGTGGTCGTGTTCCATTGATACAGCCCCAGCGGCGTCGGGTTCAAACCCACGATGCCCTGGGCAGACACACCCAGGGCACCCATGAGAAGAAGCGAGACTGCGAGGATGTTCCAGAGTTTGCGCATCGTCTTATTGGCAGCTGTAGCTGAAGGAGTACGCGGTCGCGGCGGTCAGTGCCGTGGCCGTCGCCGGCACCGTCACCACGAAGCCGGCAGAAGCGGAACCGGAGTAGGTCACCGTCCCTACCGTGTAGGCATTGGCACCCACGCTCGCGATCGTGCAGGTAGGCTGGTGATTAAAGCCGGTCGACGTGGTGCCGCTGGGATAGGTCAGCGTGAAGATCGTGGCCGAGGCCGTCGGCGTCGTGCCGGCCGTCAGCGTGACTGTGCCGGTTGCGCCATTGCCCGCGATCGCCGGGCCCGTCGGCGAGGTGCCGGCGCCCGTGCTCAGCGCGGCCACCGGGGTCCCGCCGCCGTTCGCGAAGTAGTTGGTGCCGTTCCAGGCGTAGTACGTCCACGGGCTGGTGGTCGTGTCCACAACCTGCACACCGGAGGCCCCCTTGAGGTTGTGGATCAGCTTGCCCACCGTCTGGGAGCCGGGCAGGCCGGCGACCAGGTTGTAGAAGAAGCGGTCGATGCCCACCACGCCCACCAGGCCGCCCTGCGCCAGCGTGCCCACCGCATCCTGGAGGCCCGCAGTGCCGCTCATCACGGTGAAGCTGGTGTGACTGTTGGCCGGCGAAGCTGAAAAGCCGCAGGACCCCGAGGCGCGCGAGATCGACGTCGGCGTCACGATTTCCGAGTTCGACGGGTTCGCGTCCTGAATGAAGATCGGGTAGTACCCGAAGGTTCCCCCAGTCCCGAACACGAAGTAGGGCGGGACGGCATTCGCCAGAGGGAAGCTCTGGCAGTTGTTGGTCTGCGCAAAGGTGAACTGATTCGCACCCTGCGACTGGATCGACCAGTTATTGAACTGCTCCGCCCAGACGATGCCGGGCGGGACGGTCCCCTGTGCCGAGGCGGTCAGACTCGCCATGGCTGCCAGGCAAACAAAGACCAGAGTTACGAGACTCGCGTAAAACTTGCGCATGGTAGATCTCCTGCGGACGCCGTCCCGGCGCCCGCGGCTGAAGGTTGAGTCGCTGCAGCGCGCGTGCGCAGCAGGCCGCGGCGAAACATTTACGGGTGATGCACGTGGATGTCCGCCGAGACGGTTCCCATCGTCGTGCAGTTATACGTGCAGGTCACCTGATAGGCGATGCTGGTCGTCGTCTTGCTTGTCACAGTCGCCAGCAGCCAGGCGCCCCCTGAGCTGGTCATCTGGATGAACGCCTCATATCCCGTGTCCGGCTGCGAAATCGTCTGTGTCGCCGAGCACCCGGCGTCCGTCGAGGTCGCAGGCGTGCAGGCCGTCTGGTTCAGGTAGTAGGTATCCGTGCCCATGCTCGCGCACGGCGCGGTTGAGCCATTGATGCCGCCGGTGGTCCCATCCCAGCAGGCGAACTGCCCGCCCGTGCCGCCCGCCGCGGTCATTACCACATAGGGGTCGGTGTTAATTGTCGTGTTGCTCGGGTAGGCGTTAACGTCGAGCACCGTGCGGCTCACGTTGGGCGAAACGTCGGTCACATTCACCGCGGTCAGGCCGGTGCCCGCGCCCACCGCCAGATAGGACTGCTGTGGCAACGCGGAGCCAGCTGTTTTCCCGGTCGTCACGTACTGGTAATACGTGTTGACGCTGGGGCCGCCGGTGACAATCGAGTAGGGAATCGTCGCCGAGTCGACGTATGCCGTCCCGTTGCCCAGGAGCACATGATTCAGCGGCGCGAGGCCGTTGTAAAGATACCCGGTCGCCGCGCTGATCTCGCCCGCCGTGCCGGTGCCTTCGACATCGACGCCCCAGGCGGGCAGAGCTGTCCCGACGCCGAGCATGCCGACGTTGGAAAGGTTGTACCCGGTCAGCGAGAGCGGCCCGGAGATCGATTGAGCGTTGTGATTGTAGGGCTGGGTGAGGAGCGGCACGGGATAAGTCACGCGACCGTTGTAGAGCGGCAGGCCGTTCGATAGGTTGTAGGTCGAGCCTGGGCCCAGCAGTTGCCACTGCTGCGGAAAGCCGGAGATGATATTGCCGCTCGGCGTGCTCAGCGTGGCGTTGTAGCCCGCGATCGGCCAGGCCGCGTCGTTGGCCACCGCGATGCACACGGTGTTGTTCTGGATCGGAGGCACCCGGCCCGTCGTCGCGATCGGCACCGACTGCGTGAAGCTGGCCGTCGTCGACGTCGTCTGGCCCTGGTAGGTTTCGCCGCCCACCGTCGTGCCCACATAGACGTCCATCCCGACCGCGTTCGACGGCGCGCCGGCCACCGGGGGCGAGATGACAATCGAGCCGCTCGAGGTCAGCTGGATCGCCGCCTCCACGCTGGGCAGCGTCTCGTGCCCGTAGCTGTCGTACCAGGTGATCTTGACGTAGTAATTTCCCAGCAGCATTGTGCCCGAGTTGTAGACCGCCGCGGTCACAGGCGCGCTGAGGGGGTTGGCTGTGCCCACAACCTGGCCGTTGGCGTCGGTCGCGCAATTGGCGCCGGCCACCACCACCGAGGTGCCGCCCACAAACATCACCTGGGTCGGCTGCAGGAGTAGCGAGTAGTTGCGCGCGGGCATGCCGTTGGCCCCGGAGATCGTCCCGGTGAGCGCGACATAGGGCGCGGTGAATTGCGCGTCGGCCAGGGCGCAGCAGAGGCCCAGCAGCGCCACGCCCCACCTCGCCAGACCCGTCGCCATCTTGCGCATGCTCATCTCCATCGCCCGTCCTTCGACGCTTCCGCGCATTCGCTTCCGCAGCTCTTCATGCGGCCCGTCACGGCCGACTCATCGAGCCGTCGCCGGTAGACCGCATCCTCGCCCAGCAGCGGCCGGTGGCAGACGCCGCAGCGCCGCATCTCCGTCTCCGCGTAGCCTGGCGAGCCGCCGGCCGCGCGATCCAGCCGGCAAAGAAACTTCGCATCCCGCCGCCGCAGCCAGACTGCGCTCTCCGTAAACGTCAGCCCCGGGATCCGCCGTTCCGCTGCCCATGCCGGCATCGGGATGGCATCGAGGTCCACCCGGGCAATCCACCGCCGCTGCGCTTCCTTCCGCCCGGCCCTGGCGATGTCGGTCCGAATTTCCCGGCGCCGGGCCCGCTGTCTACGCAGTGCGATACGCGGATCCATGCGCCCCCGGCGGCCAGCTCAGCACGAGTGACTCAATACAGCCGCGGTGATCCGACTCCTGCGTTTCCAGCCACTCCAGCAGCTTCTCGGGCATCCCCTGCAGCGCGTGGGGCACCTCGATCTGCTCGCCGCAGCCCGCGCAGGAGTAATACTCTTCGCGGCGGTGATACCTGAGAGGCGATGCGTTGCTCACGCGCCGCCCCCGGTATCCCGCGCCTCGGCAGCGGCGCGAAAGGCATCCTCGCGAGCCGAACCCTTGCGCTCGACGTACTCGCAGCACCCGTGCGGATCCACCTGGACCCGGCCGTCTTTTTCCCTGGGCTGCTTCGAGACCCGCGTCATCGTACTCTGCCGGCAGGTGCTCGCGCCTGCAGAGAAGTAACGGCAGTTGGCGCATTCGAACGGACCCTTGCCATCCGGCGCTTCGTAGCCGGTCCCGGGTTCGCCTTTAACCTTCGAGGAGTCAATCTCAAGCATCTAGGAAACCAACTGCACAACCTTCATCGTGCCGCGGGCGTCGCGCGAGGGCGTCGGCACCCAGCGCTTCTTCTGCAGCAGCCGAATCGCCATCTCCAGGCGCGTCCGTTCCTTGCCTTTCGGCGTCGTCCACATACTGCGCACCCACTCGGCGAGGCCGTTCTCGACCATCTCCTGCGCCTTCCAGTAGCAGCAATGCCCGTGGATCCGGCTGGCGCAACTGCACCCTGGCGCCGGCGCAGCCCATTGCTGGCCTCGCACCAGCACACAGACGCGGTCGTTTCGCTTCGTTTTCGCTTGACTCAAGAGATACCTGCGGCTTCGGCGGCGTTTTGGATGCCTACTTTGGCCGGCATCTGGCGCGGTGCGCGGCCCGGCACGCCTCGACCTGGTCGCCCGCTTCTGCGTTGCGTGAGTTGTGGCGATTCACGGGCGCCAGGGGCGCCTCAAGCAGCAGCAGAACAACCAGGGACTCTCTGACAAGAAGGACGGGCTGCACCTCAGGCCCCCTCCCCCTCAGTCCCCCCGCAAACACCTATAGTCCAATCATCGGCCCTCGTCAATCTTTTTTTCTGTGCAATACGGGCACCCTACTCATCCGGCCAGCGCTTCCGCTCAGCCGCCCGCGCCGCCGTGAGAACCGAGTCCGGCACATCAAACAGCCCCTGCTGGCCGCGCCACGGGACAGGGAAAACGAGCGGGGTCATCTGGTCGATCGTCCAGGCGAAGCGCAGCCTTCCGTTGCCGTCGCGCTCGTCATAGTTGCCCCACATCTCCTGCGCCCGCGAGCGGCGCGCTAGCACCTTCGGCGCGCGATCGCAGGCGACCACCTGCCCGTAGCCCAGGATGCACCCGCGGGGCAGGTCCGCCGTCGTCTTTCCGAGGAGGGTGCGCAGCACGGCATCGAGCTCAAGGCTGTAGTCCATGCCGGGCACGGGGACTGCCTTCGCCGCGTGGATCGCGATCGGCCCGCGGTAGGCGACCGGCCAGGAGCGCGTCTCATCCGGCTTGATGCGCTTGCCCCCGGGGTCGCGCAGAAACAGGGCCGTCGCCCACGGCTGCCACAGGCTGATCGCTTTCATTGTTTTCCCCTCCCGCCGGCACGCCCCTGCGGATGCAGGATCTCCGGACGCAGCCGCATCAGCGACCGCGCGATACCCAGGGCATATCCGGAGCAAATCGGGTCGCCTAAAGGCCAGCGGCGGCGATTGCAGGATTGCACTTCTTTGAGCATCTTCGGGTCCGCCCTGAACGCCGCTGAAAAATTCTGCACCACTTCGTCCGTATGGTACTTGTCATACATTTCCTGCACCGCGCCGGTCAGCGTCATCCCCCCGGACATCGCGCAATCTTTGAAAACAAGATACGCCTCCGAAGAAGCATCATCCAGGCTGCAAGTGAGCGTTGGGATAGGCGCAGGAACGTTGACCCAAAATCCCCCATCTCTGGACGCCGGAGCCTGCTGTCCAGCGGCCGCCAAGGTCAGCCCTAAAACGCAACACGACAGCATGATTGATCGCATCTAAACTCCCCCTCCAGCCAGTCCTTCCAGGTACTCCGCCCACTCGGCCAGCATGCGCCGGCGCTCTTCGGCATACTTCGCGCGGTTGTAGACGCCGCGCACGCCCGGCGTCGCATGGTTGAGCGCGCGCTCGATCCAGTCGGGATTGTACCCCCGTTCATTCAGGAGCGTGGCCGCGGTCCTGCGCAGGTCGTGCGGCGCAAAGGGTGCGATTCCCCACTGCGTGCGCGCCACCGCCTTGTTGAGCGCAGACGCCGTGATCGGCTCGGTGAGCGCGTCCCGCTTGGGCAGGACGTACTCCGAGCGGCCGGCCGCACCCTCAAGCCGGCGCAGCAGCTCGACGGCCCGCGGCGCAAGAAAGACAAGATGCGGCATGCCCGTCTTCGAGATCTCCGCCGGCACCTCCCAGAGGGCCTTCGCAAAGTCGATATGCTCCCACCGGGCCAGGCGCAGCTCGCTCTTCCGCGCAAGGGTCAGCAGGAGCAGCTCGAGGGCCCAGCCCATCCGGCCCAGCTCCACCGTGCGGCACTTCTGCAGGAAGGCACGCAGCTCGGTCTCAGAGAGCGACCGCGTCCGCGATCGCCGCGGCGCCA
>JAJXXG010000688.1 GCA_021781255.1 Acidobacteriota bacterium | reverse complement strand
AGCAATGCGTACTGTCCCACTGTTCGTCGCACTGCCCGCATAGAGGCGGCGATTCGGTCCGACATTCTCGGGCGGGCCAAGGCTTTTGCCGATGCGTTGGGCAAGAGCATGCTGGACCGGGCGCTTGCATGGGCATACCTACACGAGACTGAGGACAGTTTCGCGATCGAGCGTGAAACCCCGAGCGAGGATAAAGCCCGAAAGTTCGTCGAACTGCTGCATCAGGCGCATGACGGCCGAGCTCTCTCTGAGAATTACCTGGTCGAACTGCAGAATTCGGTACTGACGAACCCGTATGACATGGCGGTTGCCTTTCGAACGGAGCAGAACTGGCTCCGTGGTCCTGCCCGCGGCGCGGCAGGCGTGACCTATGTGCCCCCTCCGCCCTCCATGGTCCCGGAGCTGATGCATGAGCTGATCAATCTGGCAACCAACACGACTGGGCAGCTGGATCCGATTCTCACCGCTGCCGTCGTGTCGTTTGCATTCGTCTTTATCCACCCCTTCATGGACGGCAACGGCCGACTGTCCCGTTTCCTTTTCCATCATTCCCTGTGCCGCTCCGGCAAGCTCGAAAAGGGATTGCTCTTGCCCGTTTCAATCGCCATGAAGCGCAACGAGCAACAGTATCTTTTGGCTCTGCAGCAGTATTCCAGGCCGACTCGTGAATTCTGGTCGGTCCGATGGATCGACGAGGGCATCTACGACTTCAAGTTCAACGGAAGCGGGGCTCTATACCGCTATTGGGACGCAACACAGTGCGTCGAGTTCGGGTATGAAATGTCCGAACAGGCCCTTGAAGTCGATCTACGCAAAGAAACGGAATTTCTGCAGCGCTATGACAAAATAATCGCGGCAGTCGACGAAAAATTCGACGTCCGCGGCAATGATCTTGCAACTCTGGTGGTGTGCTGTCTTGATAACGAGGGGCAGATCTCCAAGCGGCGACGCGCTCAATTCGAACATAGGGTCCCTCCCGGAGTGTTCGATTACATCGAAGAGGTGGCTATGGTCAATGCGTCATCGGCGGCGCGGAGCAGCAGATAGAGAGGCTGTGCCGATGTGTGCTGAGACCGGGAGTGCCAGCTACCTGCCCTCGGCCTGTCCAAAGTGGTAGCGGGGGCTTGATTCGGCACTTAGTTGCAAGACTTCCTCGGCGGTCGGATTCTCCGTCTGTGGAGGTGGAGTGATGCTCAGGAGACCGTGAAGGGGCTTCGTCGAGGGGCTGCAGGCTTCGACATCGCCGCGTCTACCCCGGTGATGCTCGGGGATGAGTCGGGCCGTTCCGGTCCCAAGCTTGTTACTGGACAATCGGCCACCGAACGGCCGCGCAGCAGTGGCTTGCCACCTTGATGGCATGCCACTATACTGGCACGCCAGCAAGGTGGCAGGTCTATCATGGAGTCCTCCCCGTTAGTCGATCGTGAGCGTGAACAGAAGGCGCTTCGTGAACTGCTCCTGCGGCCAGGTCTCACGATGGCCGTCCTTTATGGGCGCAGGCGCGTGGGCAAGACGTTCCTCCTTCGTCATGCGTTTCCGGGCGATCACGTTTTTCACTTCACGGCATCGGACGCCACGCCGGAGCTGAACCGCCGCGCGCTGCTCGAAGCCGCCAGCCGGTGGGCTCGCACCGAAATTCGCATGCAGGACTTCCCCACATGGCGCCGGGTCTTCGAGTTCATTCTGCAACTGGGCGGTCAGCACCCAACGGTCGTGGTGCTGGATGAATACCAGTTCTTCCACGGGGGCGGCGATGAGAGCGTTGATTCCGCCCTCGCGGCGGTGTGGGAGGAGCATGTCAATCGGCGCCCCAAGGGTCGGCCGCTCGTTCTCATCCTGTGCGGATCGATTGTGCGAGTAATGGAAAGACTCGACGCCGCAGACAATCCTTTGTACGGTCGGCTCGACTGGAAGGCTCGGCTCGAACCCTTCGATTACCTCGATGCTGCGCGGATGGCCAGTTTTCCGGCGGCTCGTGACAGAGCGCTCGCGTACGGAATATACGGCGGTACTCCCCGATATCTGGCTACCATCGATCCGGCCGCGTCCCTGGCCGAGAACGCCGTGCGCTCGGCACTTTCGCCGAACGGGAACGTTCGGATCCAAGTGGAAACTGTCGTCGCGCAAGAGCACGGCCTTCGTGACCTCGGTGAGTACAACGCAATCCTGAGCGCCATCGGAAGCGGAGCCACTCTGCGAAACGAGATCGCCATGAAGACTGGTCTTGCCCAGACCTTCGCGTTCCGCAGTCGCCTGGAAAAGCTCGAGGAGCTTGGACTGATCGAATCGACCCGCAACTTCGGCGCCTCGGCTTCCGAACCTCACCGATACCGACTCTCCGATCCTGCGCTGCGCTTCTACTACAGCATCGTGGACAAGTATCGAAGCGAGCTGGAGCTCGGCGACCCCATGGAGATCTGGCGCAGGCACATCGAGCGGGAGCTCGACGCATACATGGGGCTTATCTTCGAGCGGGTGTCACGACAGGCATACTTCAGAATGAGGGCGGCCCGAGAGTTGCCGATCGTAAGAGAGTGGGGGCGGTGGGAAGGGCTGGACCGCGACCGTCAGCAGATCGAGATCGATATCGTCGCTCGACGGACAGATGGGGCGATGCTGACGGGTGCCGTGAAATGGAACAAAAAGGAGATGGGACTCTCCCTTCACGAAAAGCACATCGACATGCTGAAGCGACTTGCGTCATCGGGTTACGCCTGGGCACGCGAGGCGCTCGCGCCGGGGGCTGTCCTTCTGTACGTAGCCGCAGGGGGCTTCGTGCCTCATTTCCTGGAGCGAGCTGAAATCGAGGGGATTCGGGTGATCGCATGGAATCTGGATGAGCTCTATTCTGATCCGGGTCAGGCCAAAGGCAATTGAGGTCTGCGTAGGGATGCGTAATATCCCGGAAAGCAATCGGCAGGTCTCGGCCGAGGGCGTGTGAAAACGCTCCCATAGGGTGTTGCTTTATAAGATACTCGCAGGCGGCGATTCGTAGGGAGGCGCCCAATGAGCCGATATATCGAAGGTGAACCCCGCGCGCAGAGGTGATCTTGATCGAGCGGACCGCCAGGCCGGCTCGATGCCGCGGCCGCGAGCTGAGCACCTGACGCAGAAGATCGCCGCCATCAGATCCGAGATGCGCAAGCTGCGCAAAATCGAGGCGCAACTGTCCGAGCATGGTGGTCAGGTCTCGCTGACCGACCCGGATGCGCGCTCCATGAACAGCGCTAGAAAAGGCACCGGGACGGTCGGATACAACGTCCAATCGGCGGTGGACACGAAGAATCGACTGATCGTCGCTCACGAAGTCACCAATGTGGGCAAAGACCGCGCGCAGCTGTTCGACATGGCGCGGCGCACCAGAAAGGCAATCGGCGCAAAGGACCTCACGGCGTTGGGTGACAGGAGCTACTTCAGTGGCGAGGAGATTTTGAAATGCGAACGGGCCGGCATGACGCCGATGGTGCCCAAGCCCCTCACCTCAGGCGGTAAAGCCGATGGACGTTTCGACAAGCGGGACTCTGTGTACAACGCCAGACGAGTATCGCTGTCCAGCCGGCCAGCGTGCGGTCTGGCGATTCACTCGGGTAGGGAACGGGTTAACCCTACATCGGTACTGGTCGTCCGCCTGTCCTCGATGCCCCATCAAGGCGAAGTGTACCCCGTCGGACTATCGAGGAATCAGCCGTTGGGAGCAGGAGCAGGTTCTCGAGGCCATGCAGCGCAGGCTAGACAAAGCTCCGGAGACGGCGCGAGTGCGTCGACGGACTGTCGAGCATCCATTTGGAACCCTGAAGGCGTGGATGGGAGCGACACATTTCCTGACGAAGACGCTCCCACGGGTCAGAACGGAGATGAGCTTGCGCGTTCTGGCCTACAACACAAAGAGAGTGACGAATATCCTGGGAACCGGCGAGGTTCTGAGGACGCTCACGGCTTGATCGACTCTTCCGTCATCAGGGACCATCGGCCAGGAGCGGCCGAACGGTGCTCCTGGCAGTAGCTTTCACACCGCCTCGGTCAGAAGCCGACTCTCGTTGAGAGATCACTGTCCGCTCTTTAGCAGTCATTCGCTGATTCCGCTGCGCGCTAATGTAACCAGCGAGCGCCCGCGGGGCATGGATACTTGACCGACATACTGTTGATGTGTCACAGTAAAGATGTGACACTGCTTCGCGTCAAGCTAAATCCCGACGATTCAATCTTCGATCAGGTGGTGCTCGCGGCCGTCAAGGCATTCCTCAGCGGTGAGTTCCAGGAAGGCCAAACATTCCCCTCGGTGCGTGCGCTCGCTGCGGACCTGAAGATCCACCCCAATACGGCACTCAAGATCGTGCAGCACCTCATCCAGGAGGGTTGGCTGGAATCTCGTCCGGGAATTGGCACGGTGGTCGCACGTCGCCCTGAGGCCGATTCCCGCGAACGCCGCAGATTGGTGCGGCATGAATTGGAAGCCCTAGTGATCGAAGCGAAGCGCGTCGGAATGCCACTCGAGGAGCTACTTGAGACTGTCACTGCTCAATGGCGGACGCTAGGGTCATCATCGGGAGGACGCAAATCGTGACGAACAACATCGTGCAGACCCGGGGCCTGTGGCAGCACTTTGGACGCCAGGACGCCTTACGGGGATTGCGCATGTCTGTGCTCGAGGGCGAGGTCTACGCGCTCATCGGGGCCAACGGTGCCGGTAAGACAACCGCGGTGAAGGTGCTCATGAATCTCCTGACCCCATCCCGCGGTGAGGCGCGCGTCATGGGAGTCGAGAGTCGGCGACTGGATCCCCAGATCCTCGCGCGCGTCGGCTATGTGTCCGCCACGCACGCCTTGCCCCGTCGAATGCGGGTGGATGCATATTTGGAGTATGTGCGCCGGTTCTACCCCGGGTGGGACGTCCAGCTGGAGGCCTCCTTGCGCAAGCGGTTGCAGCTGGTAGGCAACCAGCTGATCAAGGACCTCTCATTTGGTACGCGCATGAAGCTCGCACTGGTGGCCGCACTGTCCTATCGGCCGCGGCTGCTGGTGCTCGATGAGCCGCTGGCCGGGCTCGACCCGTCGGTGCGCGACGAGTTCATGGCAGAACTCCTGCGCGAAGCGAGCGGGCTCACGGTGCTCATCACGTCACACGAGCTCACTGAGATCGAGAGCGTCACGACTCGAGTAGGCTTCATTCACCGCGGCCGCATGCTGCTGGAAGAGCCCCGGAGCGAGCTCGCCATGCGAGTGCGTGAGGTGCGGATCAGCGCAGAGAAACCCATCAGTGTGCCGCAAAATTGGCCGGCGGAATGGCTCGAGCCGCGCGTCTTCGGCAACGTCATCACGTTCGTTGACACCCGCCACACGCCCGATGCGTTTGCGGACCGTGTGCACGCCCATTTTGGACCCGTGCGACACATCGACGCCGCGTCCATGTCGTTACGAACCCTCTTTTCCGTTATCGAACGCACAGCGCAGAGGAGGGAAGACCAATGATTCACAAGACACTTCCCTCCGAGGCCGCGTGGTGGATATTCCGGAAGGACGTCCGGCTGCTCTGGCCGCTGGCAGTGGTATTCATAGGGCTGGAAATCCTGCTGAATGTTCTGACCTGTCTCCCACTGCCCTATGATGCGAACACCGGTAGCCGAGTTGAGATCGGCTTGACGGCCGTCGCTACCATGTTGATCTGGGCGCTGCTCGTCACGCTGATCGTGCAGCAGGACCCCTTGCCGGGTTCCAATCAGGATTGGGTCGTTCGCCCGATCCGGCGCGCCGACCTTCTATTCGGCAAGGTGCTCAGCGTCATCATCCTGATTCACGTTCCGATCTTTCTCACGGTCACTACCGCCTGCGCAATCACAGGGTTCAGCTTTGGACAGATTCTGCCGGCTGCTTTGCTCGACAACCTGTACATGGCGTGCGTGATTACGATGCCCGTAATGGCGATCGCCGCAGTCACCCGGACAGTCCTCGAGGCGCTGCTCACGGCGCTCGGGGTCGCACTCGGCGTCGCGCTTGCATTCGTCCTCTACACCTTCATCCATCGGCTTGTGTTCCATAGCCTGCCGGAGACAGGAATCGCCGTCTGGCACGAGGTCATATGGGTCGGGGGGCTGGTAAGCGTTCTCTTGATCGCTTTGACCGGAATCGCGACGCTTCTAATATCGTACGGCTGGCGCAAAGTTTGGTTTGCCAAAATCCTCTTCGGCTGTGGGATCATCGTGGCCACCGCCGCCTTGCTCTTGCCCTGGAGACTCGCCTACGTCGTGCAGCAGTGGCTGTCGCCGGCCCCGCTGGCTCGCGTGGTGTCGCTTTCATTTGCGCCCGATGCAGCGCCTGCGCTCAAGCAGCGAAACCCCGAGTGGACGGAGTTGATGCTGCGTTACACACCGAAACAAGACCTGCCCTTGATTCCGACTGAAGCGATGGAAGGCATTATTCTGCCAAGAACGGTCCGAATCGTATTGCCGTTCAAGGCGACCGGAGTGCCAGCAGGCA
>JAJXXG010000529.1 GCA_021781255.1 Acidobacteriota bacterium | reverse complement strand
TGGACCGGCAACGCCAACGGGCGGCAGGCGGTGTTTGCGCGCAGGCAGCGCGAGCGGCGTTACCGCGCCGTCTTCATCGACTACGGGTATTGCTTCCACGCCGGAGAATGGACATTTGCGGATATTCCGCTGCGTGGTGTTTACTACCGCAACGATGTATACCGCGGGATAACAGGCTGGGAATCATTCGAGCCATGGCTGACGCGGATGGAGACCATGCCGGCTGAGACGGTGTGGGCCGCGGCCAACGAAGTTCCGCCGGAGTGGTACGGCGGCGACCTCTCTGACATGGAGGCGCTGGTGGATAAGCTGCTGGCGCGCCGCTGCCGGATACGCGAGCTGATTGAAGCTTTCGGGAAATCGGATCGGAAGCCATTTCCCAATTGGGACGGGATGAACAGAGAAATGGCAGGACAGTTTGAAGGATTGGCGCGGGAAAGCTAGCATCGTGGAAGAGCGACCTGGGAGGCGGCGGCGCCTGGAATGAAGAGCGAAAACGAGCGGCGGCCATGCGAGTTTCAACTGCTGCGGTATGTTCCGGACGCAGTGCGGAATGAGTATGTACACATCGGCGTGATTCTGCGCGAGCAGGGCTGCCACGCGCCGGCAGAGGTGCGCTTTACGCGCGACTGGCGTCGCGTGCGCAGCCTTGACCCCGACGCCGATACCGCGCTGCTGGAAGGCATCGAGAGCGAGCTGCGCAGACGCCTGATGGACGATGCCGATGGCAGGCTGATGCGCCTGCTCGATGAGTCGCTCTCGCTCAACGTGCAGATGACCGCGCCCAAAGCGTATCTGGCCGAAAGCCTGCCCGCTGGAATGGAAGAGCTGATGCGGCTCTATGTCGATCCGCCGGCGCGCGAGCGTACACAGCGCCTCAGCGGCAGGGCGGGCATTCAGGCGAAGATGCGCGCGGAGTTTGAGCGCGCAGGCGTGTGGGATCTGCTGCGCAAGCGCATTGCCGCCGCGGACTACACGCGACCCGGCGACCCGCTGCGCATCGACATCGGCTACCGGCCTGACCAGGGTCCCCGGCAGCGGGTCCATGCTGCCGGGGTGGAGAACGGCATCATCCGCATGTTTCACGCGGTCAGCCTGGAGCCTGGCGTGGAGATGGCCAAGGTGCTGGCCTTTTCCGCTGCCAGCTTGCGCGCCGGCGTGCAACGCGTGGAGAAGGCCGCGCTGGAGCTGACCGCAATTGTTGAACCCGCCGCAAAGCTGGGCGCAACCGACGCCGAGCCGGAGCGGCTGGCGATGTACCGCTTTGGCGTGGAGACGATGGAGGAGCATCAGATTCGCGTGCTGACGACCACGGACCTGCCTCGCGTGGCAGAGACGGCGCGGCGCGAACTGCGCGTGTGAGAACAGGGGTCAAGTTCCCGGGGCCTGGGATCAGAATCCGTTCATAAGGGCTATGGCCCAGGCGCATCGCCGGTGGCATCCATCCGGCTTTCGCCACATGTCAAGTCCCGCAGCCGTAAATCGGATCGAATAAGTCAGGTTTAAGTGGTTGGCTGCTTACAACTTACCGAGTTGAAAAATTCTTCGGTTTCCGTTGCATAGTATTTATCGTGTCTCAAGTAAGATTGATTTTGTTGAGCAAAGGTGACAAGTTACAAGGCGTCCAATCGATCGGACGTTGCTAGCTGACTCCTGAAATCTGTGACGGCATGGCTCCCACACCGGGCCATGCCGTTTTGTTTTTGGCGATGACAAAGAAGGAAGGTGCGCGTGAAGGTGGCAGAACAGTTGCGTGAGATATGGCGGCAGGCGACCGCATCGCCTGCGGACCGAAAGGCACACGTGCAGGCAGGCGCTGCCGATGCCGAGGCGGAGCGCAAAACGCTGGCGCTGCCTGCGGTTCTGAGTCCGATGCAGTTTCCAGGGCGGCACCTGCCCAAGCCGACGCCTGCAAACCTGCGCCGGTTTGCCGAGACGCCGGTGGTGCGCCGCGCCATCAACGTCATCAAGGACCGCATTGCGGCGATGGACTGGCAGGTGCGCGTGCGCCGCGGCCGTCAACCGGCAGACAGGGCTGAAGCGGTTCGCCGCCTGCAAGGCCTGAGGCGGACGCTGGAAGAGCCCAATGCCGTGGACAGCTTTCGCACCTTGATCGAGCAGGTGATTGAAGACGCGCTTACCGGCGGATTCGGCGCCATTGAGATGGAGCCGACCGGCGACGAGGAGCGGCCCGCGATGCTGTGGCCCGTGGATGGCGCGTCGATCCGCATCAACGCGAAGTGGGACGGCCAGCCGAGTTCGCCGCGTTACGCGCAGGCCATGCCGGGCCAGCTTGAATCCAGCGCCATCGAGCTGTGCGACAACCAGCTCATCTATGTGCGCATGAATCCGCGCAGCTTTACGCCGTTCGGACTGGGCCCGCTTGAAGTCGCATTCGAGACCGTGAATCAGTTTCTGAGCGCGCATCGCTTCGCGGGCAAGCTGGCGGCCAACTCCGTGGCGCAATATGCGCTGTGGCTCAACGAGGCAACGCCCGCGCAGCATGATCGCCTTATCCGCTGGTGGCAGGACGAGATTGAGGGCACGGGCCGCGTGCCGCTGCTTTCTACCGAGCAGAAGCCGGAGGTGCTGCGCTTTGCGCAGGGCACGGATGCGGACCTGCGGCTTGCCTGGCAGGAATTTCTGATTCGCATGGTGGCCAATGCGTTCGGACTGCCCCCGCTGCTGCTGGGGCTGGAGGGCGACGTCAATCGCTCCACTGCGGCGGAGCTGGCGGACGAAGCATTTCGAGGCGCGATTCTGCCGCTGGCGCAGTTGCTCGCCGGCCACATCACGCGCGACCTGTTTGCCAAGTGCATCGGGTGGCGCGAATTCGAGTTTGTCTTCAACGATCTGAACGCGAGAGACGAGGAGACAGAGCTGGCCGTGCAGGTGCAGTTGCTGCAGGCCGGTGTTTTAACGGTGAACGAAGTGCGGGCAATGCGCGGGCTGGGGCCGCTGGAACCGAACGGAGCGGTGCAACTGGCAGGCGAGGCGGAAGCAAGGCAGGCAGATTAAATTTTCTGAGCGCAACCCGGCTACGCCGCTGTTCGGGCGTGGCCGGGCAAGTGAAAGCAGATGGGCGGAGAGCGCATGCGATTGGAAGCAATGGCGGTACACATTCCCCACGTCGAAGGGCATCCAAACAGGGTGCCGTTTGAAGGGGTATTGACGGTGGTCAACGCGGCAAGTGACAAGGCTCCGGCCGGCGCGCGCGGACACCGGGTGATGCTGACGCGAGAGGCAGCGGAGAAGGCGTTGCCTTCTTTGCTGGGAATGGCGGTGGACTACCGGCCAGGTTGGGACGGACACGATGCCCGGCGCAAGATCGGGCTGCTGACCGAAGCCAACCTGGCAGGCAACAAGTTAGCGGTGCGTGGCTATCTTTATGCGCGGGACTTTTCCGACGTAGCCAGGGCAATTGAGGCGCAGGCTCCAGAGGCAATGGGAATGAGTTATGAGCTGGCGGACGCGCGGGTGGAAGATATGCGGGCGGAGATATGGAAGCTGACCCGCGTCACCTTTACCGGAGCGGCAATCCTGCTGAGAGAAAAGGCAGCCTACCGCGCCACCAGCTTCAGAATGGCAAGTTAGACCGCAGGCAAATAAGTCGGGCAGCAGGGAGGCTCCGCGCGGCGGAGCCTTTTTGTTTCCAGGATGGCGCTCAATGCGCGCAGGATTCACAGCAACCAGGAAGGGGATTTCATGGAGAACGAAGAGAGAGGGATAAGCGAGCGGCTTGAAGCCGCGACCGCCGTGCTGGAGCGCACGCTCAGTTGGCTTGAGCAGCGGCAAAGCTTGTTGACCGGCGAGGTGGAGAGGATCTCCGCAACCGTGGAGCAGACACGCCGCGAGGCGGACCTGGCTGAGAGATTGGCCGCCACCGAGAGGGAGCTGGCCGAGTTGAAAGCAGCAGCCGCGCCCTCCGCGCTGGGCGCGCTGCGCAAGACCATGCCCGCTGCAACCGCGGAGATGCTGGCCAAACACGGTGTCGGCGAAGGGCCGGTGGACGTGCGGACTCTGGATGCAGCGCTGGCCGGGCTGAGCCTGGAGCAGCGCATCGCGGTCAAGAGCCAACTGCTGCGGGCTGGAGCGATTGCCTGACTGCAGCTTGCAGCGAACAGCTTACTGCTGACGTCAGGCACTGAAAGAGCGGCCTCCAGTTGATAGGTCGAGACAAAACATCGATAGCTGTCAGCTATTTGCTGTCAGTTGCCAACGGAGTTATCACGAGCCCCATGGAGGGGGCGGAAAAGCTATGAACGCAACCTTTGCAGATATTCACACAGCAGCAGATTTTATCGGGCCGGGCGCGGTTGAAGTTCCGCTGTATCAGACCGAGATCTTCGACATCTGCCGCCGTTCGAGCCCATTTGGGCAGCGCATCAAGCAGGTTCCCGCCACGGGGCATCCTTCGCGATTCTTCGAGGAGACAGCTCTTCCCAACCCGGGTACCGCAGGCTTCGTAGACCCGCGCAGCATCGCCGCGCCGGTGGTGAGCCCCACGCGGGTGGAGCGCAGCGTGCCGCTCAAGGCCATCGTTTCGCAGATCAACTACAACCTGTTCGACATTGAACTCGGCAATCAGCAGCAGCAGTTTGCCTATCTGCAGGCCAAGGATCTGGTGGACACGGTGAGCGGCGTGATGGTGGCGCACGACGTTGCGCTGTGGAACGGCAATGACACCAGCCTGAGCACACCCACCACGACGCAGTACTACGGCGCGTCCGCGCAGATTGCAGCCGGCGGCAACACCACAACCATCGGCACAACGGCGTCCATCGTGGACGGCATCAAGTCCGCCGTGGCGCAGATGGTGGCCAGCAACGGCTACGCTGTGCGCCCCACGGCCATCTACGCCAATCCGGTGCTGCTTGACCTCATCGATCGCGAGATGAAGACGGAGTTCAACGTGGTGTTGAACACGGATGAAATCACCGGCGGCTTGCGCGTAAAGATGCTCTCGACGCAGGCCGGCGACCTGCCTCTGATTCCGGACTGGAGCCTGAGTTACACAGGCACTCCTGGCTCGGGCACAGCGGTGCTGCCGGCTTACATTGTGACCGAGGATCTGATCGAGTATCACTGGCTCGGCGATCCCACTCCGCGCATCTTCCAGCTGGGACTGCCCAATTCGCTCGCCCACCAGTATGTGGCGGTGAAATTCGGCGGCCTGGTCGTCAAGGGCGCCAACTACGCGCACTACCAGGTGCTGGTCGACCGGTAAACCTGAGCTCGCCAACTGAGCGCGGAAAGAGGCTCGCCATGCGGGCCTCTTTCCGCAACACCTGGAAAGCTGAAACCCAGGAGTTATCGGGCAGTTACTCACGCACATCGGGCTGGAACAGAAAGAGGGTTGTATATGGCATATCTGCAGCCAGCGGATTACTCGAATTATGGATTGCCGGCTGGCACAACGGCGGACTGGATTACGGCCGCCACGGCACTCATCAACAGCTTCTGCAGGCGGCCCGACCTGAACGTGATCCAGTACACCGAGCGCCTGCGCATCACCAGCGGATCGCAAGCGGTGCGCCTCACGTATCTTCCCCTGGCGCCGCTTGGCGCTGCCACCACGCCGCTTGTGAGCGTGGAGGGGCGCTATGCAAAGCCACGGCGCGGGCAGATTGTTGACGAGACACTTTTTGAAATAAGCTGGGCGTTCTCGCTGCCCGGGCAGTGGATCGGCATCGACCCTGCATCCGTGGATTACGACTCCGCGACTGGAGAGCTGACTCTGCCCTGGAACCTGCTCGGTCTGCCGTACAACGAGGTGATGGTGACTTACACCGCGGGGCTGGCGACCATCGGCGACGACATCAAGACCGCCTGTGCGCAGATCGTACGCAATGCGCAGGCGACACCGGCGCTGAACGCCAGCAGGACCAGAATCGACACGATGTGGATGCAGTATTTCTCAAGTTCGCTTCTTGACGAGACAGTGCAGGCATGGCTGCGCCCGTACGTTGCGAACAGGCTGGGGTGAGCGATGAGCGATACAACGCCGCGCAATCCGGTGTGGGCTCCGGCGATGCTGGCTGATGCCCTGCTGCGGGGAGTTGCTGGGACATCGGCTCTGCTGCGAGTCACCAGCACGAACACGGATACAAGCCAGTCTGAAGTGGGACTGGTGGCTACTGCATTTGTCGATGTTGTGGTGAGCCCTGTGGCCATGCGCAGGTTGCGGCCAAGCTGGCAGGAAGGCGATCAGCCGAAGTGGGAGATGTTCATGTCTGCCACAGGGGTGGAACAGCAACTGGGCACGCTCAACTTCGCATCGGCCCAGGCGCTCTTTGCCTCAACGCTTGCTGTCACAATGGCCGGACAGGACTACCTGATCGAGTCCATCTCTTCGAATGAAGCGTTTGGCCAGGTGTATCTATACCGGCTGCTGTTGCGCGAGGCGCGGCCACAGGCGCTGTGACTGCGCGACGTACTCGAGACCCCGTTGGTGTTTCTTAGGAGCTGCACTCCA
>JAJXXG010000022.1 GCA_021781255.1 Acidobacteriota bacterium | reverse complement strand
GCTCGCACAGTGGGACGAGATGCACCGCGACGCTGAACAGAAGATAGCCCGCCCGCGCCAGATTTACACCGGAGAACGCAACCGTAGCTTTATTCCGCTCGAAGAGCGCGCGCCAGCCGGCCAAAAGAAAGGGTGAGTTCGCCTGAAGGTTGTGCGGCGATGCTCAGCAAACGCGGTATTTCTGGAAAGAGCAGGCCATTACGCCGCCGTCGGCGTCTTCAAAAAGTCCAGCGCGCGAATCAAATACGCCTTCAAATCCCTGCGATGCACAACGGCGTCAAGAAATCCCTTTTCCAGCAGAAACTCCGCGCGCTGAAATCCCTCCGGCAGTTTCTGGCGGATCGTTTGCTCAATCACGCGGGGGCCGGCGAAGCCGATCAGCGCGCCGGGCTCGGCAATGTTCAGGTCGCCCAGCATGGCAAAGCTGGCGGTTACGCCGCCAGTGGTGGGGTCAGTGAGCACGCAGATATAAGGCACGCGGGCATCGTCGAGCTGCGCCAGCGCGGTGGAGATTTTGGCCATCTGCATCAGGCTCACGACGCCCTCCATCATGCGCGCACCGCCCGACGCAGCCACTACGATCAGCGGCGTGCGCGTCAGCCTGGAGCGATCCACGGCGCGCGCCACCGTTTCGCCCACCACGGCGCCCATCGATCCGCCGATGAAGTTGTACTCCATGGCGCTCAACACCACGTCGTGCGGCCCCAGTTGCCCCAGCGCATTCAGAATGGCATCGTCAAGGCCGGTCTCTTCCCGCGCCTTGCGCAAACGCTGTTTGTAAGGTTTCACGTCGCTGAAGTTCAACGGATCGGTTGAGCGCAGCCCGGTATCGACCAGTTCGTAGCCGGGCTCAAGCAACATTTCAATGCGCGCGCGCGCGCCGATTTTGAAGTGGTGCTGGCACCTGGGGCAGACGTTCAGGCTGGCTTCGAGATCGGGCTTGTAAATGGGCTGGCGGCAGCCGGGACATTTCACCCACAGGCCCTCGGTGCGAACGTTTTTCGCGCCCGCATCGGGGCCGTTCTCTGTTGCCGGCCGGCCCGCCGAGGACTCGTACTCGCCGCTCTCGCGCTTGAACCACGACATACCGAACCCAATTGTAAACGCATAAGCCGCAAGCCACCGGTTAGTTTTTCGCGGGCGGCGAGACCGTTGCGCTACGCAAGTACGCGTCGTTGCCGTCGATCCAGTCCTGCCGCGGCGGATTAAAGATGTCCAGCGTCACGGAGTCTTCGAGAGCAACCACTTCGTGCGGCCGGTGCGGAGGAATGCAGAGAATCTCACCCCCGCGCACGGCAACTTCTTTTCCGTCGATGCGAAATTGCAGCGCGCCCTCAACAACGTGGCTCATCTGCTCGTGCATGTGGTGGTGCATGGGCAAAAGCGCGCCCTTCTTCAGCACGATGCGGGCCAGCATGGTGCTCGTTCCCACCACATATTGCCGCGTCGCAAGCGCGTTCATTGCTACGGGTTCAATATCGGCCCAACGATGATGCGTGCTCTTCGCCACGGTCGCCTCCATCCTGTTCGATTTGCCGGTTAATACTCGATTCCGCGTTGCGCCAGGATTCCCTTCTGGTAGGCGTGCTTTACCTCGCGCATCTCGGTCACCGTATCTGCCAGCTCCACCAGCAGCGGGTGCGCGTTGCGACCGGTCAGGATCACATGCACCATCTCCGGCTTTCCCTTGAGTGCTTCGGCCACGACCGCGGGGTCCAGCATCTTGTAGCTGATGGCGTAGTTGATCTCATCCAGCACTACCAGGTCCCACTCGCCGGAGTAGATGGCCTCGCGCGCCTCGGCCCACGCCTGCTCAACCAGGCGAACATCCTCGGGATCGGTCTCTGCGCCGCCAACCTTCACAAACCCGCGCCCCATCTGCTTCAGCACGAAGTTCTCGCCGAGGGCCTCCACGGCATCCAATTCGCCGTAGTGCCACGAGCCCTTGAGGAACTGCAGCATGAGCACCTTCATGCCGCACCCTACGGCGCGCAAAGCCGTCCCCAGGGCCGCCGTGGTCTTGCCCTTGCCGGGTCCGGTATTGATGACGATGAGGCCTTTACGTGAAGGCAGTGTAGAGTTCATAGTTCACAGTTTACGGTCCCATAGTGTGCAGCCGGCGGTTTTAGCAGTCTGACTTAGAAGTCGCAGCAATATTAATGACAATGAACTGAGAACTAAGAACGGTGAACTGCTAGTGGCCGCTGTGGTACGGATGGCCCGTGAGAATTGTACATGCCCGGTAGATCTGCTCGGCCATCACCAGGCGAGCCAGTTGGTGCGCCAGCGTCATGGGCCCCAGCGAGAGCAGGCCGCCGCGGCGTGCCCCCTCTGCGCGCGCCTCCTCTGACCATCCATCCGCCGGCCCCACGGCAAAGACGACGTGCTGCGCGCCCTCGTCGCGGCGCTTTCCCAGCCAGGCAGCCAAAGCCTCTGAAGTCATCTGCCGTCCGCGCGCGTCCAGCATCAGGACCACTGCTTGCGTCCTGCCCCGCTGGCGGCCGAGCCAGTCAAGCAGCGCTTTTTCGCTTCGGAAAGCCTCCGCAGAACACGGCGCAAATCCATAGCAGTGTTTAAGATAGCCTGAAACAAGCCCGTTAATTTCGTCTTTTGCGCCAGGCCGGGCACCGATATGGACCAGCGTTATCCGCATGAGGTGGAGAATACCCCAAAACCCAAGCCAGAGCGAGTCCGGTTAATCAGCCAAATCTCCCAAAATCTGGTGGTTGTGCCCATTTATTGGAATATCTTCCAAACGTTGTATGAAATTTCATATTTTGAGTTTTTCAGCGCAGGAGAGCCGAAAAAACGACTTGAAGATAAGTCTTTTATTTTCTGTATATAAATCCATATCCAGGCCGCCTATTGAGAATGGCATTCATCGTGCATTCATCCCCCTAGAAATCCTTTGCCACATTGGAGGAACACGATGCAATTTTTCCGGTTGCAGAAAGCGGCCTGGGCAGCGGTTGTTGCGCTGTCTTTCTTGGTTAGCGCGGGATATTTCCTGTTCACGAGTGCGCCCGCTGCCCACGCACAGACAATTATCTCGGGCGATATTGCTGGCACGGTTACTGATCCCAGCGGAGCAGCCATTGTCGGCGCGACCGTCAAGGCGACGAGCCAGGAAACCGGCGCAGTTGCGACCGCGACGACGTCTGCAGCCGGAGCCTACCGGTTTTCCCTGCTCACGCCCGGCACTTATGCGCTGGCCGCTTCAGCGAAGGGATTTAGGGTGGAAACCACGGTGGTGAGGGTGGCTGTCGGCCAGATCACGGCGCAGGATTTGAGGCTGGCCATTGGAGGCGCAACCGAAGTAATTGAGGTCAACTCGACCGAGCAGCTCCTGCAGACCGATACCGCGCAATTGAGCACGGCGGTCAGCTTCGAGCAGATGCAGAACATTCCCAATCCCGGCAGCGATATCACCTACGTTGCCCAGGCCAAGCCCGGAATCGTCATGAATACCGGCGCCGACTCGGCCACCGGCGCCCTCGGCTACGGCAACTTCTCCGCCTTCGGTCTGCCTGCAGTATCGAACAACTTCACTATTAACGGAATGCTCGTTGATGACCCCTTCCTGAATTTGAACAACTCCGGCCCGTCGAACCTGCTGCTGGGGATGAACGACATTCAGGAAACCGACGTAGTGACCAATGCATACGAGGTAGAGTACGGCACCCTGGGCGGGGCGCAGATCAACGCCATCAGCCGCTCGGGCACCAACAAGTTCCACGGCAACGCAAATTGGAGCTGGAATGGCCGTTCGATGAACGCCAATAACTGGTATAACAAGAACCCCGAATACAACGCGACTCCGGTGGCGCGGCCGTTTTCCAACTTCAACCAGTGGGCCGCCGCGGTCGGAGGGCCGATCAAGAAAGACAAAGTCTTCTTCTTCTTCAACACCGAAGGGATCGATTTTGTCACTTCGAGCGAGAGTATCGTTTATCTGCCCAGCGCGGCCTATGAGAGCAGCGTGGTGGGCGCCGATAAATCATGCGATAACGGGACCAGCAGCCTGTACATTGCGGGCTACAGCAGCGAGTGCGCTTTCTACAACAAAATTTTCGCTCTCTACAACGGCACGCCCAACTACGCGGATGCAACGGCTACGTCTAACCCTAGCTTCGGCGCGGACCAATTGGCTCTCTCAGCCCCCGCAAGCTTCAGGTTGACCGAGAAGATGTACACCGCGCGCGTAGACGCGATCCTTACCCCCAGTGACAAGATATTTGGGCACTGGAAGTACGACAAAGGAACTCAGCCCTCCTACACCGATCCCATCAACTCCGCCTTTGACGCGGAGAGCGTCCAGCCGGACTGGGAAGGCCAATTCAACGAGACGCACACCTTCGGCAACAGGGCGGTCAACCAGTTCCTCATGACCGGCTCTTACTATAGCGCCATCTTTGTTAACAACAATCCGTCTCTCGAGTTGGCCACCTTCCCGTTCATGATGTACTGGGCCGACGGCTTCGCCAACAGCCTGAACAACCTCGGTTATTACTGGCCGGAAGGGCGTAACGTAACGCAGTGGCAGCTCAGCGACGACTTCAGTTATACGATGGGCAGACACACGTTGAAAGCCGGCTTTGGCCTAAAGAAAGACGATCTCTCCGACGCCGATCTGGGCGTTTTGACCACCCCGCTCGTTTACGTTGATTACGGGGCATTCGCCGGCGGCACATCGGACGTTGGCGTTCAAAACTTCCCTACCAAGGCGGAAGTGCCTCTCTCGCTCTACACGCTCGGCTTCTACTTCCAGGATAACTGGAAAGCGACGACGAAGTTGAATGTAACGGCCGGCGTGCGCGTGGAGAGAAATTCCAATGTTGTCTGCCGGATCAATTGCCTTGCGAACTTTGGCGGCGACTTCGCGACGTTGGCGGCCGGCGCGCCCCTCAACTCGTCCTCCGCGGCCTATAACACGCAGCTCAAATATAACCAGTTCAATACATTCACAAGCTACCAGCCGTACATGATCGAGCCGCGTGTCGGCTTCACGTACTCTCCCGACGCAAAGACCGTCCTCCGCGGCGGCGTCGGCTACTTTACTGACGTCTTCCCTGGCAACATCGCCGACTACATGCTCAACAATCCGCCACTGAATCTGGCATTCGTAGTCTTCAATGCGGGCATGGCGCTGACCCCATCCGATCCCAGCAGTGCGCAGACGCTGATGGCCGGCGCAAACAGTACCTTCCAGGATTGCACCTACGATCCGAATTACTGCTTCAAGAACGGCGGCAGCTACGATTCGATGTTTTCCTTCAACTCCAACTTCGGGGCGCCGAGTTTCACCACGGTACAGGGGAAACTGCACTATCCCACTTACCTGGAGTGGAATCTGCAGGTCCAGCGGGCCTTCACCCAAACGCAGAGCATCCAGATTGGGTACGTGGGGAATCGCGGCTACCACGAGCCGTCACAGAGCCAGGGCGCGAATGCGTATGGTAGCGAAGGGGCGGCTTACGGCCTGCCGGCGGCGCCGCCTGCCCCCAGCTTTGCCAATGTGGATGAAGTTGGCAGCAACGCCATCTCCAACTATAACGGTCTCATCGTCAGCTACCTGATCCAGGGCCACGGACTCAACATGCAATTGAACTATGCATGGAGTCACGCGCTGGATGAGATATCGAACGGCGGCATTCTGCCCTTCAATGCAGGCAGCATTACCGGGCAGATCAATCCTTTTAACCTGCGCCAGAATTACGGCAACTCGGACTACGACATACGCCACAATTTCTCCGCCAACTATGTCTACGCGATGCCCTACTTTGGCGGACCGAGGGTCCTGACCGATGGTTGGATCGTGAGCGGAACGATCTTTGCGAACAGCGGCAGTCCGTTTACTCCCTATGCTTACATTAGTGACTTTCCAGTTGGAAACTACGGCAACGGGTACAATGCTGTCCCGATCGCTGCCGTACCCGGCACACCGCACCATTGCACTCCAAGCAATGCCGAACTCTCGTCGCCATGCTTTACATCGGCGGATTTCACCACGGTCACGCCGTTCGGCGCGGCAGAGCGCAACCAGTTCTGGGGACCGCACTACTTTGACACGGATATGACGCTCCAGAAAGCCTTCAAGCTGCCGCACATGGGCGACCAGGGCAAGTTCCAGGCCGGCATCACCGCGTTCAACCTCTTCAACCACCCGAGCTTCGGCCTGCCCGTCGCGGATATCGACCAATCCCAGTTCGGCGTGTCGCAATACGCGGAAGGACCGCCAACCACCATCTACGGTTCGGGCCTGGGCGGCGACCCTACGATCCGCATCGTCGAGTTTACAGGCAAGTTCATCTTCTAACCTGGTCCGGCGAAGCCGGACCATGAACAAGGGCGTCCGCTACGGCGGACGCCCCAGACTGCTGACAAAGTATCAAGATAGGCTCTCGTTTTCCAGGGGGGCCTTATTTATTTTGTAGACATGCTGAAGAAAGCGGAAGGGCAGCAGCAAGAGCTGGAGATGG
>JAJXXG010001113.1 GCA_021781255.1 Acidobacteriota bacterium | reverse complement strand
GGATGGCGGCGGCCGGCTGGCGTATACGACGGACACGACCGGTTTCCGGCAGTACACGCTGCACATCAAGGATCTCGTGACCGGGGCGACGGTTGAGAATGTTGCTGAGCGCGCGGGGTCGGTGGTGTGGGCCGCCGACAACAGCACGCTGTTCTACACCGTGGAGGACGAGCAGCAGAAGCGACAGCACCAGCTTTTCCGCAGCGGCTTCGGAGGGGCTTCCGCAGCCGTGCTGGTGTATCAGGAGGACGACGAACGCTTCAATATCGCCGCCGGGCGCACGCGGGACGGCCGGTACATGGTGCTGGAGATTGCCAGCCACACCACGAGCGAGTCGCGCTTTGTCGCCGCGGACGATCCGGGTGGAGCATGGCGCACCATCGCGCCGCGCGAGGACGGACACGAGTACTCCGTTGACCACCGCAACGGTCTCTGGTTCATCCGCAGCAACGACCGCGGGCGCAACTTCCGGCTGGTGACGGCGCCGGTGGAGACGCCGGGGCGCGAGCACTGGACGGAGCGCATAGCGCACCGCGAAGCGGTGATGATCGAGGACGTGAGCCTGTTTGCCGGCTTCTTTATCGCCAGCGAGCGCGAAGACGGGCTGCCGCGGCTGCGGGTGTGGAGGTTTGCGGGCGACGGTCCGGAGGCGGCTGCGGGCGGAGAGATTGTGTTTCCGGAGCCGGCCTACAGCGCGCATGCGCACGTGAACCGCATGTTCGCCACGAATACGTTCCGCTATGGGTACCAGTCGCTGGTGACGCCCGATTCAGTGTATGAGTATGACGTGGAGACGGGGCTGTCGCGGCTGCTGAAGCAGCGGGAGATTCCGGGCGGCTTCGAGCGCGCGCTTTATGCCAGCGAGCGCGTGCATGCCACGGCGCGCGATGGCGTGAAGGTTCCGATCTCGCTGGTTTACCGCAGGGACCGGTTTGCGCAGGGCGCGGCGGGCGGCAATCCGCTGTATGTTTACGGCTACGGATCGTACGGATACGCGCTGCCGCTGGGCTTCAGTTCCAACCGGCTGAGCCTGCTGGACCGCGGGGTGGTGATGGCGTATGCGCACATCCGCGGCGGCGGCGACCTGGGCAAGCCGTGGCACGACGCGGGCAAGATGCTGACGAAGCGCAACAGCTTCACGGACTTTATCGCGTGCGTGGAGCATCTGACGGCAACGGGATACGGGGATGCGGCGCGGGTGGCGATCGAAGGCGGATCGGCGGGCGGTTTGCTGATGGGAGCGGTCGCCAATATGCGCCCCGAACTCTTTCGCGCCGTGGTGTCGCACGTTCCGTTTGTGGACGTGATGAATACGATGCTGGATGCATCGCTGCCGCTCACGGTGCCCGAATACGAGGAGTGGGGCGATCCGAACCGGGAAGAGTACTTCCGCGTGATGCTGAGCTATTCGCCCTACGACAATCTGCGCGCGGCGGCGTACCCGGCGATGCTGGTGAAGACGAGCCTTCACGACAGCCAGGTGATGTACTGGGAGCCGGCGAAGTATGTCGCGCGACTGCGCACGCTGAATGCGGGCAGCCATCCGCTGCTGCTGGTGACGAACATGCAGGCGGGGCATGGCGGCGCCAGCGGGCGGTACGACTATCTGAAGGAGATGGCGCTGGATTATGCATTTGTGCTGAAGGAACTGGGGCTGGCGTGATATGGTTTGCGGGGCCGGAGCAGCGGCAGACGGCGAGCGGACGCGGTTGCGGGAACATCGACCTCCGAAGCGATCCGCGAAGGCATTCCCTGCGCAGAAGACGGTGCAGCCGAGGGCGTATGGTGCGATTTGAGATAGCTGTCGCGCTGATGGCATTGATGGGCGCGGTGTGCGCGCAAGAGCCCGCACCGCAGCCTGCGGTCGACGGGGCAAAGATTGCGCATGCGCCGGTGGTTCTGGTTTCGCCGCCGCCCGAGTACCCGCCCGCAGCGAGCAGCGGGATGCTGGGCGGGCGATGCGTGGTCTCATTGCTGGTGGACACGAGCGGCGCGCCGCAGGACGTGAAGCTCGTGCGCTGTTCCAGGGATGTTTTTGGCTCCAGCAGCGTGGCGGCGGTGGAGAAGTATCGCTTTCAGCCGGCGCAGGACGAGACGGGAAAGCCGGTGGCGGTCCGGGTGAACGTGGAGATCAACTTCGGTCGCACGGATGTGGCGAACGGCCCGATGGACAACCCGTCCCTGGGCACGTTTCGCTACGAGATCGACGCCCTGCCGGCAGGGTACTCCGCGATGCAGCCGGCGCAGGGCGTGGTTCCGCTGATCGACAAGATGCAGCTGCCGAAGCTGACCAGGTTTCCCGAGAAGGCATTCACGGCCGCGGCCTCGGGATTGAAGCGCGAGGTGCGATGCGTTGCGGTTCTGACGATTGACAAGAAGGGCGTGGCATCCGATCCGAGCGACGTGCACTGCACCGAGCCCGCAATGATGGGGCCGGCCGCCGATGGACTGCTGGCGTCCAAATACAGTCCGGCACGGCGCAGAGGAAGGGCAATCAGCGTGCGGGCTTTGGTCCGGCTGACATATTTTGGAGCCGCGCCGAACGAGTGACGAGGGGCGGCCGGAGCACGGGGCGTATCGCCATTCCTGTGTAGCCGTATCCCGAGGCCGCAGCACACCAGCCGGCGCGGCCTGAAGGGCGGCGACCTGGCACGCAATCGAAAAACGGCTGCCGGGACTCAGGAATTGCCGTTGCTGCTGTTGAGCGCGGCCAGCGTCTTCTCCAGGCTTGCGGCGTCTTCCACATTCATCGATATGAGCTCGCCGTCGAGCTGTTTCAGCAGGCCGCAGAGCACCTTTCCGGGCCCGACTTCAACGTAGCGATCGGCGCCTGCGGTCTTGAGCGCCTGCTCGCAGTCAACCCAGCGCACCGCGCCGGTGACCTGCCGGACGAGCGCATCGCAGGCGGCGTCGGCGGTGGAAACGAGGATTCCGCTGACATTGGCGGCGACGGGAATGCGGGGGGCCTGGAGCGCCATGGCCGAAAGCACGCGGGCGACTTCCTGCTGCGCGGGCTGCATCAGCGCGCAGTGGAATGGGGCGCTGACGGGCAGCGGAACCGCGCGGCGCGCGCCCCTGGTTTTGCAGAGCGCCGAAGCCAGTTCGACAGCGGGGGCGGCGCCGGAGATGACGGTTTGCGCGGGCGAGTTGAGGTTGGCGGCCTGCACGGTAAGGCCGGTTTCGCGGGCTGCTTCCGCGCAGGCCTCGGCCACCTGCGCGGCATCGAGGGCGAGTACGGCGGCCATGCCGCCCTGGCCGGCGGGAACAGCCTTCTGCATGGCGGCGCCGCGGGCCTTGACGGCGCGCACGGCATCGGCAAACGCAAGTGTTCCCGCGACCACGTGCGCCGACCACTCGCCCAGCGAGTGGCCCGCGGCCAGCGCCGGCTCAACTCCGAGCTCGGCAAGCACGCGGGCCACCGCAACGCTGACGGTGAGAATCGCGGGCTGGGTGTTTTCGGTGAGGCGCAGGTCCGCCTCGGGGCCTTCGAAGCAGAGCCGCGAGAGGGAAAAGCCGAGGGCCGCATCGGCCTCGGCAAAAGTCGCGGCTGCGACAGGGAAGCGTTCAGCAAGTTCGCGGCCCATGCCAACGGCCTGCGATCCCTGGCCCGGAAAGAGAAAGGCGATGGTGTTTGTCATTCCAGTGAAATTCTATCGCGCCGGCGATGCTTCTACCTGATGCCTGTTGGCGCCAGTCTCAGTTCCAGCGGGTCTTGTCGTCGGGGTCTTCGTCGATGAGGCGGCCCTGGCCGTCGAACCTTACGGTGCGGCCGTGCTGCTTCATGTAGACCTCGAACTTGCGCGCCACGCGGCGGCGTTTCCAGCGGTAGTAGCGGTTGCGCATTCCATACCAGCTCTCGCTGAAGAGGAAGGGGAATCCCCGGCGCGGCGCCAGGCGGAGGAAGAGGATGCCGGCGAGCGCGCCGCCGAGCTGGGCAAAGGCGTACATGCGCTGGTCGCCGAAGAAGAGAGCAATGGAGACGAGGGCGTAGATGACGGCGAGGTAGCGCGCCTTGATGCCGATGGGCAGGGGAAAGAGCGTGAACTGGGTGTCGCCGTAGAGCAGGCCGATTGCGGCAAGCAGGCCGAAGAGTCCGCCAAAGCAGCCGTAGAGCGGTTGCGCGTGAGCCAGCAGCGAGGGCGCGAGCGTGGAGCAGCAGACATAGAGCGCCAGCGCGGCGACGGCGGTTCCGAGCACAGAGACGGCGTAGAGGCTGACGATCCAGTTGGCGTTGTGGTAGCTCTCGAGGAACCCGGCGAGGAACCACAGAGAAAGCAGCTCAAAGAGCGTGCTGAGAAGGCCGAAGTGGACAAAGCTGTAGGTGAGCGGCTGCCAGAACGCGCCATGAACGAAAGGGACGGGATCGAAGGCGAGCAGGAACCCCATGCGGGCTGCCAGCAGGGGCGCGGCAAAGCCGACGAGGAGGAGCAGGAAATAGGCGGCGAGGTTGACGAGGATCAGTCTTCGCGTGGCGCCGCGAAAATCGGGAAAAGCGAAGGGGCTGGAGCCAAGTCTCGGCATCGCAGTTCTCAGGTTATACGCTACGGCATTTCTTCTACAAACGCACCGGCAGCAGAGACTTGAAGGCCCGAGGCCAGGAGCGCGGAGGCGCGATGCGCGAGCACGCGAAGGGGATGAGATGGACGGGCGCGGAAGACACCGTGCACGGGCGGCGGGTGAAGGCGGCCGACGGCGCGGGGGCGGATCGGGCAGCCGCGCGACAACGGGTGAAACCATCTTTGCGTAGCTGCGTCTGTTAGGAATGAGAGAAGCACGCGGCTCTCAGCGCGCGAGCGTGCGGTGAAGAGATGTCCGGGGCGGCGCGCGCGGAGGCCTCTTGACCTGAGGCCGGGTTCTCACTAAAACTAGCGATGGCTGTCGAAAACAGCGTCATCCCGCAATACGAATCGGTTTTTTGGGAAAGTGAGGAGGCTGCTATGCCCAGCTGCCCTGAATGCGACAATGAACTGGACATTGAAGTCGACGAAGTGGAAGAAGGCGATGTGGTTTCCTGCGAAGAGTGTGGAACCGAATACGAGATCGTAGGCGTGGAACCGCTGGAACTGGCACGCGTGGACGAAGACTTTGACGAAGAGGACGATGCGTACGAAGAAGACGAGGAGGAATAAGATGCGCCAGGCAAGAACGCTGGCCGCTATGGCATTTGCACTTGCGACTCTGGGCGCGGTTCCGCTGGGACAGCGCGCGGATCTGACGCGAGCCGCGTGGGGCCAGAACATCGGCGAGCGCACGGTGTCGGGAGCAGTGCTCGATGCGAGTTCGAATCCGATTGTCGGCGCGACGGTGTTCCTCAAGAACATGAAGACCAAGTCGATCCGCAGCTATAGCTCCACGACGCTGGGCCATTTCCATTTTGCCCAGGTGGACATGAGCGTAGATTTCGATCTGTGGGCGGAGAAGGACGGGAAGAAGAGCGCGGTCAAGACGGTCAGCTCATGGGATGACCGCAAGGATTTTGTCTCGGATCTGCGGATCAAGTAAGTTTCGCGGAGCCGGAGCGGCGGAAATCTGAAGTTTATGGACACGCAGGCGCGGGCGGTGCGGGGCAGGCCGCCTGGCCGCGTTGATGCGCTCGATGGCGAATCTGCGGCCGCGAAACGAGGCCTGCGGCGGCGGCGATCGCAACGTGTGATCCCACCCGCGGCGCGGGTGGGTTTATCCTTCCAATTTTTTCGTTACCAGCTCATTGAGCAGCGCGGGGTTGGCCTGTCCTTTGGAGGTGCGCATCACCTGGCCGACAAAGAATCCGGCCATGGTTTTCTTGCCGGCGCGATACTGCTCCACCTGTTTGGGATTGGCGGCGATGGCCTCATCGACGAGTTTTTCAATGGCGGCGGCGTCGGTAATCTGCTGGGGTTTTTCGCGTTCGTAGACGAGGGCGAAGTCTTCGCCTTTTTCAAAACAGACGTCGAGGAGCTGCTTCAACTGCCGGGAGCTGATTTTGTCCTGGTCGAGGAGATCGGCGGCCTGCACGATGCCGGCCATGGAGACGGGCGACTGTTCGGGTTCGAGGCCGAGGGCCTTCAACAGGCTGCCCACTTCGATCAGCAGCAGGTTGGCCACGCGGCGGGGATTGCGGGCGGTTTTAGCAGCGGCCTCGAAGCGATCGGCAAACAGGCGTGAGGCCGTGAGGGTGTGAGCGTCCTGTAGGGAGAGGTCGTACTGGGCGATCATGCGCGCGCGCCGGGCTTCGGGCAGCTCCGGCAGTTTTTTCCTGAATTCCTCAATCAGGCCGGGCGAGAGCACGAGCGGGGGCAGATCGGGCTCGGGGAAGTAGCGATAGTCGTGGGCCTGCTCCTTGGAGCGCATGGAGTAGGTGCGGCCTTCGTTGGCATTCCACAGGCGCGTCTCCTGCACGATGCGGCCGCCGGATTCGACGACTTCAATCTGGCGCTCGATTTCATACTCGAGCGCGGCGCGGATGAACTTGAAGCTGTTGACGTTCTTTACCTCGACCTTGGAG
>JAJXXG010000985.1 GCA_021781255.1 Acidobacteriota bacterium | reverse complement strand
CTGAACTTTCTGCGAGATCGTCGATGCGAATCACGAGCACGTCGCGGCGGGCGTAGTCGATGGAGACGTACTGGCGCGGCTCAAAGAAGCGCAGCTTGCGCACCCGCTCCGTCGAGACGCGCGAAGCGGTAAAGTTCGCCACGCAGCCGGACTCGAACTCGACGCGGACGTTGGCGATGTCCACTTTGGGCGAAAGAATGGGTAGACCGACGGCGCGAACCTCGCGTACGGGTGAGTGCGCAAAGGTGAGCACAATATCCAGGTCGTGGATCATCAGGTCCAGCACCACATCCACGTCCAGCGCGCGCGGCGTAAACACCGAGAGGCGATGCGCCTCAAAGAACATGGGGCGGTGCAGCTTCGGTTGTACGGCGAGAACCGCGGGGTTGAACCTCTCCAGGTGCCCCGGCTGCAAGATGCGTCCGCTCTTTGCGGCGAGCGCCAGCAGATCATCGGCCTCGGCCAGGGTGGCAGCCAGCGGCTTCTCCACGAGCACATCGAGCCCCGCTTCCAGAAGCTTCGCAGAAACGGCGTGATGATGCACGGTAGGTACGGCGACAGTTACCGCATGGAGCTTGAGATCCGCCGCCAGCAAATCATCTACGCTGGAGAAGACAGGCATCGCGTACTTCGCCGCCGTCTCCGCCGCGCGGGCCGCATCCGGCTCCACCGCGGCCACCAGCGCCACGCCCGCGCCCGCCGCCTCCAACTCGCGATAAACGCGGAGATGATTGCGGCCAAAGGCACCGGCCCCGGCTACGGCAACGCGCAAAGCGGCCTGATTGCCTGCGCTCAAGCTTATTTGCCTTCCACGGCCTTGAGGCAACGGCTGTAAAGCTGGAGCAACTCGGTCACATGCTCCTCCGGCTTGGGTGCGGCCGTGCCGCTGAAGCCCGTCGAAGGCACGGCGGTGCGGCCAACGCCTGTGACCCCGGCGACAAACTTGAGCAGGTCAAGAGCGATATCTTCATTCCGGCGAGCGCCGAGGCTCGCGCTGTTCATGCCATCCATGCTGAAAACTTCTCCGAAGAGGATGCTACCAGATAGCCGCAGCCGCGCGTCCCATGCCAGTTCGGGTTACGCATTTGCACAGAAGCCGTGGGGGGCCGCGACCGGTTTGATCGCGGCCCACCCGACTCGCAGCTTCCTAGAGCTTGATACCCAGGCTGGACAGAAACTGCTTGACCTCGGGCCAGACGGCCTTCAGATCGGTCGCCGTCTGAACGTCGAGAACAATGTTCAGCGGATTTGAAGCGGCGCCGGCAAGTTCGCCCAGCGGCTTTTCCACTGCGCCGAGCAGGGTGGCCAAAGCCGCCACCACGGCAGGAGCGGCGTGCAGCGCCTTGCTGGCTCCCGTGAGCCACTTCAGCGCGTCCTCCGCGCCGATTTCAATTCCCTTTTCAATGTTGACAAGAATGTTTGCCATCGCGATGTTTCCTTTTCTGGTCCGGTGCAGGTTGGTAGCGGACCCGCTCCGGACTGGGAGTGTGGCGGCTTGCCGGAAGGCGAGGGGCCGTGGTTCCGGCAGGCATTCGGCAGCAAGCCGCCGCGCAGACGCGCAGCGATCCCACGCCCCGGCACCCTCCGCAGCAACAAGGAGGGCGAGCTCATTCGCCGGGCACGGCACTTCCGCTGATTATCTGGCTACTCTTCAAGGGTAAGAAATTCCGGATATATAATCTGCAAATTCAGGCGTCTTCTAAATCAAAGAAAAATAAACCCGTTAGAAAATATCTTGCACGCAAGGGGCTTGACAGCTCTTATCCTGCGCGGCACGGCCGCAACATTCTGACCCCGAAAAATCATCTTCCGCTCGCCTTTGGCGGATTCGGTCAAGGCCTGGCTCTTCATTCCGCCCGCAATGCTTCCATCGGATTGACGCTTGCAGCTCGACGCGCCGGCAGATACGCCGCCGCCATCCCGCTGGCGAACAGGAACACCACTGCGGCAGCCAGCGTCCAGCCATCGTGCGCGTTCACACCGTAGAGGAACCCCCGCACGAGTCGCCCCGCAACCAGAGCCAGACCGGCGCCCACGGCCACACCCGTGAGGAGCATGGCTCCGGCCTGCCGCATCACCAACCACAGCAGATTGCCGCGCAGCGCTCCCAGCGCAATCCGCACCCCCATTTCATGCGTCCGCTGCGTCACCAAGTAGGCCAGCAGTCCGTACAGCCCCGCTACGGAGAGAAGTAGCGCCAATCCTCCGAAGATCTCCAGCAGATGAGCAGCCAGTTGTTGGCTGCCATACGAGTCCTCCACAATCTGGTCCATCGTAGTGATCGTGGCATTCTTCAGTTCCGGGCTCGCCTGGCGCAGGACGTCGCGCAGTTCCGGAATCATCTCAGCCGTGGGCTTATCGGTTCGAACGGCAAGATCCATCGCGATTCCCTCGATCGGGCGATAGAAGCCGCTCGCAGGCGTCAGCTGCGGAATGGGAATCTCCACCTCGGGCGTGGCCGGGGCGGCAACCGTCTTTTGCCGCTCATCATCCAGAATGCCGATGATCCGCAGCGGCGAGTTTTTGCTGAGCTGCGCTCCCAGTACTGCCGCGGGATTGTGCTTGTCCGGGGAGTAGAGACGCGCGAATGCCTCGTTCACGACCACCACCGGCTCAGAATTCGCAGTGTCTTCCGGCCCGAAGAATCGCCCCGCTGCCATTTTGAAGCCAAACACCTTCTGCGTTTCCGGACTGACGGCTTTCAGGAAGGCGATGATAGTGGAATCGCTCAATTTCATTTCCAAATGAAGCACGAATGTTTTACCGAGGGGCACCTCGCTGATGAGACCCGCGCTCTCGACGCCGTGTAAACGCTGAGCGCGTTCCAACAATGGGCGGTACAGGGTCTCCGTCATGTTCTGCCCCGCAAAGCGATACGAAGGAATGCTGAGATTTGCCACAAGGATGTGGTCGGTACGAAATCCCAGCGGCACGTGCCGCAGGGAGTAGATACTCCGTAGCAGTAGCCCGCATACCACCAGAAGCGTCATAGACATTGCAATCTCCGTCACCACCAGAACAGCGCGGATACGGTGATGTTCACGGCTCGTTCCTGACTGGGCTCCGCCCCGCTTCAGCGCCACTTCAATCGGAGCGCACGCAGCCAGGAATGCAGGCCATGCCGTTGACAACAGCGCAGAACTCACGGTCAGCATGACCAGGACCAGCACAATCCATCCGTCCGGAGTCGCCGGTGCTGGAACGGGAAGCGTATGGCTCAGTTCGATAGCCAAAAGTCGGACGGACCCGAGCGCCAGTCCAATACCCAGAGTTGCTGCCATCGCGCTGAGAGTCATGCCCTCGACAATCATCTGCTGCATCACGCGCCAGCGGCTGGCGCCCAGCGCACCGCGCATCGCAATCTCCCTCTGGCGCACGGTGCTGCGCGCGAGCAGCAGATTCGTTGCGTTCACGACGGCGATCAGCCATAGAACCCCGGACGCCCCCAGCAAAGCGAGCAAGGCGGTCTGGACGTCGTGGGTCACCAGCAAATCGGCGTAGCGTACGATCCTGACGACGCTGTGGTCTTTGCGCAGATTGGGATCGGTATATTCTGCTACCACGCGCTTTTGAACCAGTGCCATTTCCGCACTCGCGCTCTCGATCGTCGCATTTTGCGTCAGACGCCCAAGCACCGTATATTGCATTGCTTTGAAGTTCCGACTCTCGTCATCACTCCCCAACTGAATGGGAAACCAGACTTGGGGCGTAACGCCGGAGCCTTCCGGATACCGGAACCCGGGTGGCATTACCCCAGATACGGTGTAGGAATCACTATTAACTTTCACCACCTTGCCTAGAATTCCGGGATCGCCGCCAAATACCTCTCTCCAAACGGTGTCGCTCAGCACGATCATGCCGGCGTTCTTGCCCGCAATGAGACTCGGCGCTTCAGAAATGAAGCCACGGCCCAAAACAGGTCGCATACCGAGTACGCTGAAAAGATTTGGACTAATCCTCTCTCCGTCGACCTCTGCCGCCGCTGACTGTTCTGTGATGAAATTGCGCCCGGTTGATTTCGCTGAGAAGGCGATTTCGCTAAGCGACCGACTCTGGGCCTGCCAACTTTCAATGTCTAACCAAGGAGAAGGCCACGTATAAGCCGACGAGCCGTTCGTCTCCTGAATTGCTACGAGCTGCCCGGCATCTCGATAGGGCGTGGGTTGCAAAAGCACATGGTCTACGACTGTGAACATCGCTGCCGGAGCCGCAATCCCAAGCCCTAGCGTGCCCACGACCGTCGCCGCGAACATCGGCGAGCGACGGATTTGTCGTAGTGCGTAGTGAAAATCCTGAACAAGTTGTTCCAGCCTGGTCCATCCCCATGTCTCGCGCGTCACATCCTGCACCAAGAGCACATTGCCGAACTCACGAATCACGGCTTGACGCGCCACCTCCTCCGTCTCGCCCCGGTCCACACGTTCTGCGATCGCCATCCGCACATGACCATCGATTTCTTCCTGTAACTCACGCCTTCGCCGTCCGAAGCCGAAAATCGAGAACCGGCTCATGTCTCACTTTCCTCCGGCTTGCCGCGCATGATTGAACCAATTGCATCCACGATCCGCTCCCATTTACTCAGATCGACGGCGAGCCGCTTCTTCCCGGCGGCCGTGATCCGGTAGTAGCGCGCCGTTTGCTTGCTCTCGGACTGCTTCCACTCCGATCGCACCCAGCCTTGCCGCTCCAGCCGATGCAGCGCGGGGTAGAGCGATCCCGTTTCCACCTGAAGAACTTCTCCGGAACGTAAACGCAATGCCTGGACAATGCCATACCCGTGCTGCGGGCCCCATTGCAGGGTCTGAAGGATAAGCATGTCTAGTGTGCCTTGTAACAGCTCGATCCGATTTCGATAGTGGTTCTTCTCGCGCATGGATGTAGACACTCTACTCGCACTGGGTGTAGGTTGTCTACGTCAACGCGCTGGCTCTACTCCGCATCGCAGTGCAGGTCCAGCCACAACCCGCCGGATCAGGCCCGGACGACACACTGCTCGCAACAAAAGCCTTGGTCCCTGTCGGAAGGGCCTGCATAAAACTGCGCGATCCTCTCGGAACCACATGCCACGGCTTATTGTTTGCGCCGCTCTTGTCGAACTGAGGACAGCCAGCGGCCGCGCCTTGGCGCCTCGCGCTAGCCCACCGGCACCAGTGTCGCATCGGCCGGTTTCACCGGCGGCGCATTCTGCAGACGCATCAGCGTAGGCAGAGGGCTCAGATGGAGGAGCTTCTCGCGCGCATCCAGCCGAACCAGCAGGTTTACCTGGTCAAAGGTGATGACAAAGTTCTGCATTGCGCTGGCGCCAAAGTTCACCAGGGGAAACGCCGGGTTGATTTCAACAAAGGGATGCACAAACGTGTAGCGGCCCACATGCACATCGGAGCCCAGCTTGCCGGCCTTGATCTGGAAACGCGTGGTGAGCGACTCACTGTTGGCGAAGGCCTCGGGATCGGCGTCGAACCGGAGCCGCGCGGCGATATGCTCTGGCAGGCTGAGCCCGATGCCGCCGGAATCCAGTTCAGCATCGAGGTGCTGTTCGCCCAGTGTCAGCGTGACGATGGGCAAGCCATCTTTGATGCGCATCGGCAGCACCCTGCGTTCGCCGTCCGGCTTGAGAGCGCCTAAGACCAGCGTCATCTTCTGGCCCGGATAATCCATCGTCAGCAGGTAGTCGCGAAACAGCGTAAAGCCCAGCAGTCCCTGGCAGTTGATGTCCTCGGCCGCAAGGGAATGCAGAACGGCGTGCACCTGGGTGAACTCGATGCCCGCCACGCTCAAGGAATCCACCTGCACCACAGGGGTTCGCTGTGGGCCCTGTCCGCTGGGGTCCGTCAGGCGGGCCTTGCCCACCACGGGCATTTGGAGCTGATTGGCTAGCGCCCCAGTCACCAGTACCTGGGCGCCGGTTCCCGTATCCAGCACAAACCGGAACGGGCCCTTGCCGTTGACCATGACCATCACATAGGGCTTGCCGTGCACCACGTCCATCCGCGCTTCGCTGGGCTGGGCACACCCCGGTAAAGCGGCGAAAGCCAGCAACACCACAGAGCCGGTTTGGAGGATGGACTGCATCGAGTCCCCCCTTGCCCACAGGGCCAGACCGGCCCAGCACGGGGAAGTGCCCTGGGGCGTACACAGGGATTGTACGTCCGGGAAGGCCACATTGTTCCGGCAAAAACGCCGGCGACCGACGGCGCAACCGGAGGAAGTCGCAAGCGCGGCTCTACAATGGTCCGGTATGTCCGCCACGGTTCGCTCGCACGCCAAGATCAACCTGGGGCTCGGCATCGGAGCGCCGCGCTCCGATGGATTCCACGCCCTGGCCACTGTCTACCAAACGCTGGAACTCTATGACCTGGTGACGGTTACTGCGTTTCGGGCAGCGTCGACGGCGATTCGGCTGGCCTCAAATGACCGGCGGGTTCCGACCGATGGCCGCAATACGGCATGGAAGATGGTGCAGCTTGCATTGCAGGCACTTAGCC
>JAJXXG010001001.1:5743-6486 GCA_021781255.1 Acidobacteriota bacterium | reverse complement strand
AGGCTTCAGCCCGCAGATTGCGGGGTGCCCCGCATCTCGATTCTGAGATGTGGGACAGGAATGAACTCCACCTCACGCCACCCGCCGAGCCCGCCCGTGAACCGATGCTGCGCTGCTTTGCTAGAAAGTCTGGACCTGGCTGACCTTGCCATTGAGGTAGTGGACAATCCAGCGGTGGCCATCCTTCATGTAGTACCAGGTCTCGCGGAATCCTCCATCGGTGCTGTCTTCAATCTTTTTCTGGTCGGGATTGCCGAAACTCAGCAGCACCATCTCATAGCTCATGCCCTTGATCACGGTATGGGCATCGATGGCGCTCTTGAACTCCTCCGGCATCTGTTGCACGTTGATCTCGCCCTGAATGGCGCTCACATCCAGAATGCGCGACATGAACTTCAAAAACATCTCCGGTTTCAGGTCCAGATCGGTCACGTCAGCCCGGTATTGGAAGTTGATGCGCGTGCCGCCGGCGCGCTTGAAACCGGCGCCCACTTTGTTGGCATGGTTGCTGCCGCGGCGGCCTTCTCCGCCTCCGCCCAGGTGCACTTCCACTCTGTTACTGTCCACCTTCACCTCAGTGATGGTTGCGTCTTCACCTCTCTCAACACCAACGCCCTTGGACTTCAGCCATTTCGACAACCTCTTCATGTCGATGCCGCGATCGTCCTCATGCTTGTCCGGGTTTGGAACGTAGTAGATGTCGACGCCATCCTTGTAGGCGGGCATGTCCATCAGCGGCTTCA
>JAJXXG010001001.1:0-5733 GCA_021781255.1 Acidobacteriota bacterium | reverse complement strand
AGCAGCAATTTGGTAAGGTCTTCCTCGGCTTTTTTGGATGTGGCCGCTCGCAGCGGAACGCACAACGCAGGAGTGAGCATGGTGACAGCAAGGCAAAAAGCAGCTCTTCCGCAAGTTTTCATCTGTCTGTCCCCTTTCAAGTGTTTGGAGGGGTTCGCAAAGGATCCTTTGAAGTGGATCGCAAGTCGCGTGGCGAATCAAACGATCCACAATTCGCAGCGATTAAGGCGAATCCTTCCGCCCAGAAATGGCCTCAGAGGAGTTCATCGGCTCGATGTTAAGGCGGGTTGCGCAGATAATACGCAGGGCTAACCCACTCGTCAAGAAGTTTCTTGACTTAGTCCGTTATCCGACCGCTGTAGCTCAGCCATAGGTTGCCGTCTAACTTTCCGCCGAACACGTATTACTGGGTGGGAGTATATGGCCTCGACATACGACGATTTGCCGGATTGGATTGTGGCGCCGGAACTTACAGGCTCGCTTCTAAGACCCTGTGAAACCACCCCCCGCTGACCCACGCCCCCGCATTCACCCCCCCGCAAGCAGCGCCAGCTCCCGCCACTTCCAGTAGCAGTCCACATCCTCAAAGCCAATCTCCCGCAGCCGGGCACCCGTTCCAGTGCCAATACAAAAGGCTGAGGCAGTTGGAACTCCCTCAGCCCTTCGAGTTACAACAACGATTTTGCCAAAACAGATTTAACCAGTCACCATGCCCACAGATGCCTGCTTTTTGCGCATCAGCAGCAGACCAAGACCCAGAAGACCTGTTCCCAGCAGGAAAAAGCTGCCGGGCTCTGGAGTCATAGCACCCGGTACGGTGGCGGACCCAAGCGTGATTTCATCGAATCCAATATAGTTCGCCGATCCGCTGAACACCACCGATTCAGCCGTTCCCGCGAACGACACGCCCTGCTCCGTCCAGTTGCAGTAAGTAGTTGTCGAATCTGGAGCGCAATTGGCGCTGGCCTGCGCCGATAGACTAAGCGACTGCAGCAGAGTGCCAGTGCCGTCCAGGCCGGAATACACGTCCACAGACCCGGGAAAATTGGCCGAGTAATAGAACGAGAAGCCAGTGTCGAATCCGGCTGCTACGTCCATCACGTCCCCGGGACCGCCCAGAAAGAATGCGATTGGGCCGCCACTGGGGTTATTTTGAAAGTTTCCGGTTCCGCCATCTAGTCGCGAGATGATGGCGAGCGAGTCCGGGCCAAACACAATCCCATAATTGGGGCCGGGGCCGCTTCCATCGCCGCCCGTGCCACCGTTAAAGTAATTGCCGATTGGCTCAAGGTTCTGCAGCCCGGTCATGTTCAAGGTTATGGGTGTTGCAAGTGCCGCCATACTGGCAGAAAGCAGCAGCCCGCTAAGTGCGATTATGTGCGTGATCTTCACCTGTGCCTCCTCTGTTTCGGCTTTCTCCTCCGTGGAGGGCCTGTTCATCTGGAAGGGGCACCCGCAATTTGCTTCAGTTCACACCACTCCGTGCGCGGGCAGCCCTAACTTTCTTGGCGTATACCCAATACTGGTGCTTACCTATATAAACTGCATCCACAACAAATAACGGAAAAAACAGAGAAATAAGGGAATGTACCCCTTAATCTGCAATTCGGGGACCAAAGCAAGTGCCAATGAAATCTTCAGTTTGTTTTCGCACAGGAATAGCTTTGCGCAGAACTTTGCATATTATGGTAGAAATTGGTTGCCTATGTGACTAACTGTCTCAGGTGCCCTGGAACCTTTAAAACCTAAGTTTCTCTATAATTCCGCGAGATCCGTCACCACTCTCCCGCCACAGGAAACACGAGGACGGACAAGGAAGATCCCCACCCATGAATTGAGTCTTGTCATCCTAAGTTAACTGGGCATCCGCTGCTTTCCTAACTCCACATCCCTATCTCGGGAATCCACTTAGCAGCAATTCAATTCACCGCCATTTCAACGCGTATCATGCGGTGGTAGGTTTGTATCAATTCCATTGCTCCAATTGAGGTGAAAAACCATGTCCGTCCAGATCTACGAAAATGCGCTTGACCAGGCAAGGAACGACCTCGCCTGGATTAACACTGAGTTCGAAAAACTGCGCGTCCGCAAGGAGCTGCTCGACAGCTCAGTCGGTGCCCTCACGTCACTCATCTCGCACCTCAAAACCCTCGAAGAACACGCCGAACCGCACGACCAGACAGCGCATCAGTGACCTGCACCGCAAGCAGCTTCACTGTACTTCGATCCTCAGCAGTAATGGACAACCACATCGCATACTTTTGCCCACAAAAGAAACCGGCCGGGATTTCTCCCGGCCGGTTTCTTTGCTGTTTACTGTTCGCTTCTCTCAGAACTTACCGAACCTGTACACCACTCCGTAATTGAATCCGAAGCTGTTCTGCAGTGACGATCCAAATCCCGTGCCGTAGTAGTCGCCGGCCAGCCGCAGAGACATCTGCGGCGTCAGGTTCGTCTCGCCTATCAGGCTCCAACCCATCGCAAAGCTGTTGCCGTCCGGATAGAGTCCCAGCAGCTTCGCGCCAAATCCGTTCGTGTCGCTCGAGAAATTCCCCAGCGCCCACCCCGCCATCGCGCGCGTTGAAATCGAATACCTCGGATGCATGATCAACCGGTACGTCGGCCCCACCAGCACGCCGTAGTCGCTCACCGCCGGCCGCGTCAGTGAGTACTGGTTCAGTCCCACAAACGCCGTGCCATAGTAGCCACGCGCCTCCGCCGTCAGGCCCAGCTTCTCATTCCAGTAGCGCGTCACGTCCGTGTCCCAGCTGTACATCGCTGCCCGCTGCAGATTCGGACCCGGGATGAACCGCAGGAATCCAGTGCCCACAAACACTTCCCAGCGGTGCGCATAGGCGTCATGGATCTCCTGCTGGCGACGCTGCTCCCGCCGTTGGCGAATCCTCGCCTGCACCGTCAACACGCCATTGCTTTCTGTCACGGTTTTCGCGGGTGTCTGTGCGGCCTGCCCCGCGCTCGAGCTTGAGCTGGACTGCTGCCCCTGCGCATCCTGCGCTGCTGCCTGCATTCCAACCATCACCGGCACACACAGCGCCAGCACAAGTGCCATTCGGCGTACGGATACCATCGCTTTCGGGATACCTCCACAACTTTACGGAAGCACCCTGTCTCAAGCGCTCCCCCACTTCTGTATTAAATCATTCCGGGGCAGCCTTCTGCGCGGCTCCGCTCCCATCGGCTCTCCCTTTGGACGCACCTTCCTGCGCTTCGCTGCCTCTCCACGCACGCACTTACTGTGCTTTCTCTCGCCTCCATCCCGCCCAAATGCACTACGATGGATGCCACGGAGGCTTCACTCATCATGTTCCGATTCCTCGCCGGCCTTGTTCTCGGCCTTGTTCTTCTGCCCCTTTGTCTCCTCCTCTGGTTCAAACTCGGCAGCGTTCCAGTCGCCGTCTCTGACCCGCCGTTGCCCTACGAGCGGCAAATCACCCACATCGCTCTCAACGCGCGCATCGCCAAGGAGGCCCCGGATATGGCCCCCTTCCAACCCAATGAGCAGACATACGTTGAAGGCGCGCGCGTCTACAAGCAGAACTGCGCCTTCTGCCACGGCCTCCATGGCCAGCCTTCCACCACTGGCCAGGACATGTTCCCTGACGCGCCTCCGCTCTGGGAGCCGCATCGCACGGGCAACGTCGTCGGCGTCAGCGACGATCCTGCCGGCGAAACTTACTGGAAGGTCGCCAACGGAATTCGCCTCACCGGAATGCCGTCTTACCGGGGGCGTCTCTCTGACACGCAAATCTGGCAGGTCGCCCTCCTGCTCTCCCACGCCAACCAGCCTTTGCCGCCTGCCGCGCTCCAGATTCTCAAGCCCCAGGCCGCACCAGCTGCCACCGCAAAGCCATAGCCCGCAATCCACTCCGGCCCGCCGCCCGGCTTCCCGGGCCGGGCCGCGGAGGGACTGGCCCTCCTCACCAACTCCACGGAGATCGCACTCGCATGAGCCTCATGGACACCATTCGCAAAGGCTTCGGCTTCTTCCTCATGAGCCTCGGCGTCTCCGCGCCCAAAAAGAAGTCCGCGCCACAGACTCAACCGCAATCCCAGCCCAAACATGACACCGACAAATAGCCGCCTCATGTCGTTCGTCTCTCTCAATACGCGCCGCTCCGCGCTTCCCTCGCGAGGCCGCATCGTCTTTCTCGCCGCACTCCTCGCCACTGTTCTTTCGTCACTCTCCGCGCAATCGTCCATCGCATCAGTCACGTCGCATTCTTCACAAGCCTCGCAGTACTTCTCCAACTGGCCGCCCGGCGATTCCCCGCTCTTCATCGGCAAGCATCTCGCCGAACACTTCGTCACCAGCCCGCATCAGTACACCAAAACCATCCACTACTCTGAGGTTGTCACCTGGTATGGCGCGCTCACCTTCGCCCGCGTCACCCACGACGATCCACTCCAGGCCGAGCTCATCCAGCGTTTTGACCCCCTCATGCCCGGCGGCGCGGAAGCCGATCGCCGTCCCCTCCGCCATCATGTTGACGACAATGTCTTCGGCGTAGTCCCCCTCCAGATCGCCATTCAGACCCACGACCCCCGCTATCTCGCCGAGGGCCTCCGTTGGGCTGACCAGCAGTGGGACCATCCCCGCCCTGATGGCCTCTCTGATGAAACTCGCTTCTGGGTCGACGACATGTACATGCTCAACATGCTCCAGCTCGAGGCCTACCGCGCCTCCGGCAATCGCAAATATCTCGACCGCGATGCCCGCGAGATGGTCGTCTACCTCGACAAGCTGCAGCAGCCCAACGGCCTCTTCTACCACGCGCCCGACGTCCCCTTCTTCTGGGGCCGTGGAGACGGCTGGTTCGCCGCCGGCATGGCGGAAATGCTCCGCACCCTGCCCGCCAACCACCCCCTCCGTCCGCGCATCCTCGGCGGCTACCGCAAAATGATGGCCGCCCTCCTCAAATACCAGGGTGCCGACGGCATGTGGCGTCAGCTCATTGACCACCCCGAGGCATGGCCGGAAACCTCCAGCACCGGCATGTTCACCTTCGCACTCGTCACCGGCGTCAAAAACGGCTGGCTCCCCGCCGCAACCTACGGCCCCGCCGCCCGCCGCGCCTGGATCGCTCTCGTCGGCTACATCGACCAGAACTGGGACGTCACCAGCGTCTGCGAAGGCACCGGCAAGAAGGACAGCCTCACTTACTACCTCTCCCGCCGCCGCCGCACCGGCGATTTCCACGGACAGGCCCCCGTCCTATGGGCCGCCACCGCGCTCCTCCGCTAACACCCAGCGCAACTTCCCGCATCCTCGCCACATCTTCCACACTCAAATCCATTAGGTGTAACCTTTTCTTGAGCTCCACCTCGCTTCCCCGCTTATGGCGCAACGCTCCATCCTCGGCCACCTCCACGCAATGTGGGACTTCTTCGTCCTCTTCAGCGGCATCTCCACTGCATCCAATCTCTCGCGCACTCGCCGCCGTCCCATCCTCGCCCGCGGAATCTTTCTTTTCCGCCAGCACGGCCCGGACGAGCCACCACCGCCCCGCGACTCCCGCGCACGCCCCAATTGGTAAAATTAACTTATGTCGCTGACACGCCAGCAGGCACTCGACTACTTCCAGTCGCACGACCTCATCGGCCTCGGCCAGGAGGCTGATGCCCTCCGCCGCCGCCTCCACCCCGAGGGCGTCGTCACCTACATCATCGATCGCAACATCAACTACACCAACTTCTGCACTGAGTACTGCACCT
>JAJXXG010000607.1 GCA_021781255.1 Acidobacteriota bacterium | reverse complement strand
CGCAGACGCCTCACCTACACTTTCCGCCGCCAGTTTTGCCGCTTTGCTGGCTTCGCTCGCCGCGCCCGAAGCGGAGACCGCGCCGGAGCCAGTTGCCCCTGCCGCCGAGGACGCCCATGCCGAAGACGTGGCCATCCTCAGTTATGAGCAGGCGCTCCGCGCCCATGCGCGCTATCGCCCTGTCGCAGCCGGCGCTCTGCCGCGCCGTTCGCCCGCCGCCAGCCGCGCGACCCCGTCAACTCTGCAGAGCAACAAGAAAGCCGGTGCGCCGGGCAAGCCGGAGCGGCGCTCCACCGTGCCACGCGAAAGCCGCAAGTCGGCCAGCATCACCATCCGCCTCACTGGGGAGGAAGCAGCGCAACTGCGCGAGCGCGCAGCCGAAGCCGGACTCACCGCTTCAGCCTATCTGCGTTCCTGTGCCTTTGAGGTCGAGGCTCTGCGTACGCAGGTCAAGCAGGCGCTCTCCGAAATCAGGTCGGCCGCTCCCGCTGAGGAGCAAAGGTCCCCCGGTCAGGCATTTCCCCCGCAGCCCACGTGGCGGGCGCGGCTGTTTCCCCGCTGGGCGGGCGCTCAGCGCGCGGCCCACGCCTGAGGCTTACTCAACCTCCAGCACCAGGCACTTCAGATATTCGGTCTCAGGCAGATTCAGCACCACCGGATGGTCCGGCGCGGCGCCCCGGCGCTCCAGCAGCCGCACGCGGCGGTGCGCATCGGCGGCGGCAGAGGCGACCGCACCCTGCAGCTCCTCCCAGCCCACATGGTGGCTGCAGGAGAAGGTCATGAGCAACCCGCCCGGACGCATCATCCGCAAGGCGCGCAGGTTCAGTTCCTTGTAGCCGCGCAGCGCTCCCTCTACGGCCCGCTTCGTCTTGGCAAAGGCCGGGGGGTCCAGAATGATCGTGTCAAACCGCTCGCCGGCCTCCGACCAGTCGCGCAGAATCTGAAAGGCGTCGGCCTCCACCCAGTCCACCTGCGCGGAGAGCCGGGCGCGGTTGGCCTCTACGTTCCGCTCGGCCACCTCCAGCGAGGCGCGCGAGGCGTCAATTCCCGTCACCTGCCCGCAAACCTGCGCCAGATGCAGCGCAAAGCCGCCCTGGTAGCAGCAGACATCCAGCGCCCGCGCGGTTGTGCCCATGCGCTCGGCCCACTGACGTGCGGCGGCATAGTTGGCTCGCTGGTCGAGAAAGGCTCCGGTCTTCTGCCCTGCGTTCGCGTCGTAGTGGAACAGCAGGCCATTCAGCCGGAACTGCGTGCTGGTCAGCGGCGCTTCAGGCTGCGCGGCCCACAAGGGAGCGAGGCCCGGAGCGCTCAGCCCCTCCAGCTCGCGCATGCGCGGGTCGGGCCGCTCCAGAATGGTGGCGGGCTGCATCTCCTCGCGCAAAACCCGCGCGCAGCTCTCGCGCGTCGCAGCCGAGTCCAAACCCTTGGTCAGCAGTTGCAGAACGATCAGCGCGCCGTACTTGTCCGCCACCACGCCGGGCAGCTCGTCGGCCTCGCTGAAGCAAAGCCGGCAGGCGTCGGTATCGCTGTCCAGCAGCGGCCTGCGCCGGGTAATCGCCGCGCGCAGCCGGTCTTCCAGCAGTTTCAGCCACGCGGCCTCATCAACCGCCTCACGCGACACCAGCCGCAGCGCAATCTGGGATGAAGGACTGTAAAGCGCCGTGCCCAGCAGCAATCCGCGGGAGTCGGCCACGGGCAGCAGCGCGGGCGGCTCGCCTTCGCCGGTCTCAATCGACTCGATATCGGACGCGTAGACCCACAGATGCCCCGCGCGCAGCCTGTCTGCGGCGCGGCGGCTCACGCGGGCTCCCGGCCCTGCTTTGGATTTTTCCGTCCGCTTGTCTGCGGGAAAGGGACTTCTTGCGGGGTCGCGGGCTTCCGCGTGCTGGGTGGCGGACGGATTCGGACGATTCCGGCCAGAAGGCGTCGCCGGGCTCGAATCCCTGGACGCCTTCCGGTTTGCAGCAGAGTGTGGCTTGCGCGGCTTGTTCATCAGCTCCCTCGGGTTCCTTGAGCCCCAGGCGAGAGCATACGGGTCGCTGCTCCTTACTTTGCCTGGATACTCTCCAGGTAGCGGCTCAGATTGCTGATTCTGAGATGCTTCTGCTGGGAGTTAGCCTGGTCCATCTTACCAAGGATCGGGCCCCACACGGGCATCAGGCTCGATCCGTGCGCCGGTACCGCAGAGCCGAACTCAAGCACGGCCACGATATGGCTGTCCGGAAATCTTCCATGGTTCTGCTTTGTCAGCTCAGTCAGGTCGGTCGGCGCTGGCTTCAGCGCATTTGCCGCCGGACCATTGCCCTTGCCATCCACCCCGTGACAGGGCGCGCAATAGCTCTTGAACATCGCCTTGCCGCTCGTAGGTGATACCTTCTCCACTGGAATGACAATTTTTGATTGCGTTTCACCTGCATATCCCACGCCTGCGACAAAGGTCGCGGCAAGGGCTGTAAGTAAGAGACGTTGTAACATAAGTTCCTCCGTTCTGGACCTCTACTCCGCAAGGGACTCTACGCCGCCGCCGGGGAAGCGCCGCTGTGACCGCGGGCACAGTGAACAGAGCTCTACAGCACCGACAATCCATCAGCGTGCCCGGTAAAATTCAGTGGATAGTCTGTAATGCGTTATCTTGCAGGCAGTGAAGCAAAAGTAAGTCGGTCAACACGGAAGACCATTAACTTCCCAAATCTGTACTGCATCGCCCGGGCTCGGTCTTGGCGGACTTTAAGTGAGTAAGTTAGCCCGTCCGTTTGCCGCGCCAGCCACCGTCCATAGCCCGCAGACGGGGCCGGCGCGCAGGCAGGCTTTATCCATCCCAAACATCTCAGGCCTATAATGAAGCATGGCGACAGTCCGGCAGCCGGTCTCCGCGGGTATTTCCAGCGCCACCCCGGTGTCTTCGGGGCAGGCTCCCGCTGTCTCGCGGGTTCCGGATCAGCAGGACATCGACCAGCGCTTCGAGGCGCTCCTGCGCCACGTTCAGGCCAATCGTCCCAATGAAGATGTGAGTCTCATCCGCAAGGCATGGGATTTCTGCGTCCAGCACCATCAGGGGCAGGTGCGAGCCTCCGGCGAGCCATACATTATTCATCCGCTCGAGGTTGCCGAGGTGCTGGCGGAGATGAAGCTGGATGCGACAGCCATCGCCGCCGCCCTGCTCCACGATGCCGTCGAGGACACGCCCGCCACCAATGAAGAGATTGAAGCGGGCTTCGGAGACCAGGTCGCCCACATCGTCGAGGGCGTCACCAAGATCGACAAAATCCAGTTCGCCAATCGCGAAGACCGCCAGGCCGAGAACGTGCGCAAGATGCTGCTGGCCATGGTCAGCGACGTGCGCGTGGTCCTCATCAAGCTGGCTGACCGGCTGCACAACATGCGCACATTGGAGCATCTCAAGCCCGAGCGGCAGGAGGCCATCGCCCGCGAGACGCTGGACATCTATGCTCCGCTGGCCCATCGCCTGGGCATGGGCAAGGTGCGCGGCGAGCTCGAAGACCTCGCCTTCCGCTACACCGACCCTGTGAGCTACGAGCAGGTGGCCGAGGCCGTCGAAGCCCGGCGCATCGAGGGCGAGCAGTTCCTGCACACTGTTGAAGACACCCTCGTCGAGCAGTTGCGCGAAAACCACATCGAGGCCCGCGTCGAGTGGCGCATCAAGCGCCTCTACTCCATCTTCCAGAAGCTCCAGCGCACCAAGGTCACCTTCGATCAGGTCTATGACCTGCTGGCCGTCCGTGTCATCACCCAGGATGTAGCCTCTTGTTACGCCGTCTTCGGCCTCATCCACACGTTGTGGCGTCCGGTGCCGGGCCGCATCAAGGACTTCATCGCCATGCCGCGCGCCAACCGCTACCAGTCGCTGCACACCACGGTGATTGGCGAGGGCGGCCACCAGTTTGAGGTGCAGATTCGCACCGAGGAAATGCACCGCATCGCCGAGGAGGGCATCGCCGCCCACTGGAAATACAAAGCCGGCGATGGTGCCGTCACCGCCCGCGACGAGGAGCGCCTCAACTGGATTCGCCAACTCGTCGAGTGGCAAAAGGAGATGACCGACCCCAACGAATTCCTCTCCAGCCTGAAGATGGACCTCTATCCCGACGAGGTCTACACCTTCACGCCCAAGGGGAAGGTCGTCGTGGTCCCTGCCGACGGCACGCCCATCGATTTTGCGTACACGATTCACACCGAGGTGGGCCACACCTGCGTCGGCGCCAAGGTCAACGGGCGCATGGTCCCCCTGCGCACCAAGCTGCGCACCGGCGACATTGTTGAAATCGTCACGCAGAAGGACCACAAGCCCAGCCGCGACTGGCTCACCTTCGTCAAGAGCCCGCGCGCACGCAACAAGATCAAGCACTGGCTCAATGAGGATCAGCGCCGCCGCGCCGTTGAAATCGGCCGCAAGCTGCTGGAGCGCGAGGCCCGCAAGTTCAAGGTGCCCATGAGCCAGATTGACGACCAGGATCTGGGTCGCATCGCCAATGAATACGGCGTGGCCACCGCCGCCGACCTGCTGGCAACGCTCGGCCAGGGCAAGCACTCGGCCCACCAGGTGCTCAACAAGCTCGCCCCCGGCTTCGCCGCTCCCGCCGAGGCCGAGCCGGGCACAGAGACGAAGCCCGGCGAGACGCCCATGACCGACGCGGTGCGGAAGCTGCACCTCACCGGCTCTGACTCGCTCCAGGTCGAGGGGCAGAACGACCTGCTCGTCTATCGCGCCCGCTGCTGCAATCCCATCCGCGGCGAAGAGATCGTGGGATACGTCACCCGCGGCAAGGGCGTGGCCGTGCATGCGCGCAGCTGCCCCAATATTCAGAATTTGCTTTACGAGAGCGACCGCCGCATCGCCGTCGAGTGGGCCCGCGTGGGCGACGAGTCCGCTGGCCGCGTCCAGCGCTACCCCGTCAAGATCACCGTCTACTGCGACGACCGCACCGGCATGTTGAAGGAGCTCACCGCCGTCATCTCCGACGACGACACCAACATCCGCGGCGTCGATATTCGCCGCGATGAGAACGGCGAAGCCATCATCGAGTTCATTGTCGAGGCGGAAGACCTGCGCCACCTCAATCGCATGGTCCTCGGACTGCGCCGCGTCAGCGGCGTGCGTACCGTGCTGCGCACGCAGAAGATCTAGACCGCGCTCAACACCAGCTTCCCAATCGTGGCCAGTTGCATGTTCGACGTGCCTTCGTAAATCTTGCCCACCTTCGCGTCGCGATAATACTTCTCCGCCGGGTAGTCGCGCACAAAGCCATTGCCTCCGAAAATCTCCACGCACTGGCTCGCCACGCGCTCGGCCACCTGCGACGTGAACAGCTTCGCCATCGCCGCCTCGCGCACAAACGGCTGCCCCGCATCCTTCATGCGCGCCGCGTTGTAGACCATCAGCCGCGCCGCCTCAATCTCCGTGGCCATTTCCGCCAGCGTGAACTGCACCGCCTGAAACTCCGCGATGGCTTTGCCGAACTGGCGGCGCTCTTTGGCGTAGCGCGCGGCATGGCCCCATGCCCCCTCGGCCAGCCCCAACATCTGCGCGCCGATGCCGATGCGCCCTTCGTTCAGCGTCTCAATGGCAATCTTGTATCCCTTGCCCGGCTCGCCCAGCAGGTTTGCGCCAGGCACCTCGCAGTCCTCAAAGATCAGCTCGCACGTGCTGCTGGCGCGGATGCCCATCTTGTCTTCCTTGCGCCCGACCGTGAAGCCCGGCGTGCCCTTCTCCACCAGAAAAGCCGAGATGCCGCGATAGCCTGCCGCCGGGTCCAGCGTGGCAAAAACCAGAAACAGCCCCGCCTCACGCGCATTGCTGATCCACAGCTTGCGCCCGTTCAGCCTGTAGCCGCCGTCCGTGGCCTCGGCGCGCGTCTGCAGCGCAAAGGCGTCCGAGCCGGAGCCTGCCTCGCTCAGCGCGTACGCGCCCGCCGTGTTCGCCGCCAGCCGCGGCAGCCAGGTGCGCTGCTGCTCCGCCGTGCCCCAACGCCGCATGGCATTGATCACCAGCGTATTGTGCACATCCACCAGCACGGCCACAGCAGGGTCCACGGTGGAGATGGCCTCAATCGCCAGCACGGCATCAAAAAACGTGCCGCCCGCGCCGCCCATCTCCTCGGGAACCTCAATCCCCATCAGCCCCAGCGCAAACAGCTTCTCCACAAGGCCTGCGGAAAACTGCTGCTCGTCGTCCATCTGCCGCACCAGCGGCGCAATCGTCTCCCCGGCAAACTGCCGCACGGTGGAGGAAAACAGCTTTTCTTCCTCAGAGAGCTGCGTGAGCGGGGGATGAGCAAGGGCGGTCAACGGAATACTCCTTCAGCCCTCGGAGTGTATCAAAACCGGCAGGCAGGCGGAGCCGCGCAAAAAGAAAAGGGGCAGTCGCCGCGCGGCGACTGCCCCTCCCGTTGTGCTTACAGGGTTAGTTGATGACGAACGTGAACGTGGTAGACGCCGTGAGGGCTGTGTTCGTTGAATCCTTGCCCGTCAC
>JAJXXG010000255.1 GCA_021781255.1 Acidobacteriota bacterium | reverse complement strand
CATTCGGTTGAGCGTGTGCGCCAACTGGCTGACTTCGTCAGTGCGACTGGTGGTTGGCACGCGCTCCTGCAAATCGGAATGACCGATCCTGGAAGCGGCCTCTGTAATTTTTCTTACATGGCTAAGCATGCGTCGCGAGGTGAGGAAGACAATGCTGAAACCCAGGAACACAATCAACAGCCAGAGCAGGAAAAAACGAAGGCGCAGATTGCGCAAAACTCTGAGTTCATCGCGCTCCGAAAGGCCAAGATAAATATGACTCCCATCATCAAGTTGGATCCTGGCAACGCGAAATGGATAGGGGAATCCCGGAATGCGCACGTCAGTTGGCTGGTCGGAAGGAATCTTTGTTGCCTTTATGGCATGCAGATGATTTTGTCCGTCGCCGGCCCCGACCCATAGTTGAACCAGGCCGCCCCCACTGGTCTGGAGAAAAAACACTGAATCACTGGTCGCATCCTGTCCGGCTTGCTTATTAGGGACCTCGTGTTCAGCCAGTTCCGCAACTTCACTTACGACACGGCCGTAGAGCGCATTCTTTGGCGTACGTTCCGCGACATCGCCCAGCACCTCGATTTCACCTGAAAGCCATGCGTCGCTGCGACGCTGGATGTCGCTGGCAACAAACCGATGCAGAAACACGAAGACCATCAGCGTGCCGAATGCGAATGCAATGGAAGCGAGAAACGAGATGCGCCAGGCAGCACTGCGCAGCCGGGGTTTATCGGTCTTTGATGACATAGCCCACACCTCGCATGGTTTTGATGAGAGGTTGCTGACCAGCGCCATCTACTTTTCCGCGCAGCCTGTAGATGTGTACGTCAACCACGTTGGTATCAGGCTGGATACGCATACCCCAGACCTGGTCCAGAATCATCGAGCGAGTCACTACGCGGCCGGCATTTCTGCATAGATATTCGAGCAACACAAATTCCTGCTGTGTGAGCTGTAGAACCTGGCCCCCGCGTGTCGCCTCTCTTCGCAGAAGATCGAGTTCAAGATCCTGTACGTGCAAACGCGTGGTTTCAGCGGCGACAGGGTTGTTGCGCTTAAGCAGATTGCGCAGCCGGGCCAGCAATTCGGCCAACGCGAATGGCTTGGTCAGGTAATCGTCGCCCCCCTGTTCCAATCCGCGCACGCGATCATCAACGGAGCGGCGCGCCGACAGGATAAGAACCGGGGCCTTGACGCCAAGTTGGCGGAGGCGAAGTATCAGGCAGATCCCGTCCTGATCGGGTAATCCGAGATCGACGATAAGTATGTCGAAGGTGTTTTCGACCGCCAGCCTTTCGGCCGATTGTCCGTCGTGCGCCGATTCCACAGTGTAACCAGCTTCTTCCAGGGAACGCCGAAGGAAGCTCTGGATATCGACTTCATCTTCCACTAGCAAAAGCCGCATGAAGGGATATTAGTTCATCTCGACCCTGTTGATACAACATGCGGGTGGGAGACAATCACCATCAATTGCATCATGAAGAGATTGTCATCTATGCGTCCAGGGTCCATCATGTGTCGCAGTCAAGCACTTACGAGGCAAGCACCTCCTCCCGGTTTCAGATGAACTCGCGGCGCGAAAACTGGCAACCGAACGGGCTGTGCGATTGGCTTATACGGGTATTGCAGGACAATCCAATGCTTGGATTTTCTGGAATGCGTGAGCCCCCTGGCTTGGCGTATCTTTATAAGTTGACTATGCCCAAGATAACGCGTCGCAGGTTTGAATTTCTGTCAGCTGCTGGTCTGGCGCTTACATGCCTACCGCATGGAGTGCGTTCCTTTGCGGTTGAGCCGGATGATGCAGGCGAAGCCGCCGATCGCATCAATCCGCTGATCGGCGCCAGCACCAGCCAGGCGCTTGGCGAAGGCAAGACATTTCCGGGGGCGACCACTCCGTTTGGGCTGGTGCAGCTCAGTCCGGATACCATAACCGGCGGCGACAACGCGCCGGGGTATTCGTATGAACACACGACGATCGAGGGTTTCAGCTTTCTGCACATGAGCGGGGTAGGGTGGTATGGAGACCTCGGCAATCTGCAGGTGATGCCGACGACTGGAGCGATGAAACTCGCCTGTGGCCGTGTCGAGCATCCGGGCGAAGGCTGGCGATCGCGGTTCAGCCACGCGGCCGAGAGAGCCAGCGCCAACTACTATGCGGTCACCCTGGAAGACTACGGAATTCGCGCAGAGGCGGCGGCTGCACCGCATGCAGGTATGCTGCGCTTTACCTTTCCCGAGGCGGCGGACGCGCGCCTCCAGATCGACCTGGCGAGGCGCATCGGCGGCACTTCAACCCGGCAGCGTGTCGAGGTGGCCGGAGATAACGCCATCGAGGGCTGGATGGAATGTACGCCTGCGGGCGGCGGATGGGGTAATGGCAAGGGCAAGGCAGACTATACGGTCCACTTCCGCGTGGAGTTCTCAAGGCCGCTGAAAAACTTCGGAGTGTGGTCCATCCCAATTCCAGATGGCTGGCTGCAGCCGAACAAGGGGCTGGTGTCGGAACAGTTTCAGACCGATGGCTATTACGCGCTGGTAAAGGATGGCAAGATCATTCCTCACTGCACGGAGCAGGAGGGGCAGCACCTGGGCTTCTATACGGAGTTTCCGACGCGCGCGGGAGAGCCGGTGCTGATGAAGGCCGGCATTTCCTTTGTCAGTGTGGAGGGAGCGCGCAGAAATCTTGCGCAGGATATTCCAGGTTGGGACTTCGATGAGGTTCATCGTGCGGGGCGAAGGCTCTGGTCCAATGAGCTGGCGAGAGTCGCCGTCGAGGGCGGGAGCGCGACAGAACGGGCGATCTTTGCGACAGCGCTTTATCACGCCATGATCGATCCGCGGATTGTCTCGGATGTGGATGGATCGTTCAAGGCGGGGGATGGCCAGATTCGCAAATCGAACAGCTACCGGCGGCGATCGATCTTCAGCGGCTGGGATGTGTTTCGTGCTGAGTTTCCCCTGATGACGATTATCGATCCGGCGCTGGTGAATGACGAAGTGAATTCACTCGTGGATCTGGCCAGCGAGAGCGGAAAGGGTTATCTGGAACGCTGGGAGCTACTGAATGCGTACAGCGGCTGCATGGACGGCGATCCGGCGATTTCGGTGATCGCGGATGCCTACAAGAAAGGGATTCGGAGCTTCGACGCGGAAAAGGCCTACGCCGCATGTGCGCAGACAGCCTCGGGAATCGGGGAGAAAACGAATCGGCCGGATAATGATTTCTATCTCCAGCATGGTTACGTGCCGGATGAGGTTTCCTGGACGCTGGATAATGCGTATTTCGATTGGTGCATGGGCACGCTGGCCCAGGCGCTGGGCAAGGCTGGCGACGCGGACAAGTATTTGGGCCGGGCCAAAAACTACAGAACGATCTACGACCCTTCCGTTCAAAGCATGCGTGCGAAGGACCGGGCTGGCAATTGGATCGAGTGGAAAGGGAAGACAGTCTTCGGACAGGGATGCACGGAGAGTAACCCGCTTCAGCAGACATGGTTCGTGCCCCACGACGTGCAGGGGCTGATCGAGATGATGGGAAGGGAAACATTCGCTAGTTCGCTCGAAGAGCTTTTTGAGAAAACGCCTGATTCCTTCGGATGGAATCCCTACTACAACCACTCGAATGAGCCGGTCCACCACATCGCCTACCTGTTTGTGTACGCGGGAAAGCCTTGGCTGACGCAGAAGTGGGTGCGCCGCATTCTGGCCAATGCTTACCACGATAAAGTGAACGGGATCTGCGGAAACGATGACGTAGGCCAGATGTCCGCTTGGTATGTGATGAGCGCGCTGGGCTTCTATCCGGTTTGCCCAGGAGACAACACGTATATTCTCGGCAGCCCTCTGTTTCGCAGGGCGACGGTGCGTCTTGATCCGAAGTGGCATAAGGGAAAGACATTTACCGTCACGGCAAAAGGGAACGGCGAAGAGAACGTGTACGTTCAGGAAGCCAAGCTCAACGGCAAGCCGCTTTTGCGCGCGTGGATTAAGCACGAGGAGATCACGGATGGCGGCGAGCTTGAATTTACGATGGGCCCGCTGCCGAACAAGCAATGGGGAGCCGCGCCCGAGGACCGGCCGGCCTCAATGAGCACGGCTCGCGTTTGAGGCTGGCATTTTTCTTCCTGATGGATTTTGCGCCGATATATTACGACCTCGCTGCCAAACTCGTAGACCACGACAGCCGGGCAGAGAAAAGGAATCGCGCAGCCGCCACCTCCGGCTCTCTTTTCGTTTCCACATGCGGCAGGTTTTGAACATCCCATCGCGAATCGCATTCCGAGGTATATTTCCGATCAGGACGGAGCATTCGAAATCCATCCGTGCAGTGGCCGCGCGGAGCATGCCCGCTTTGGGCGAGGAGTGGAACCAAGACGAGTTCAACAATATTCAGGTGGTTGGGTTCGCTTCCTCCTGCCGCCAGGGAGCTATGATGGCAAGATCAATGGAGGAGCCGTGATGAAGAAATTCTGTGCTGGGATCATCGGTTTTTTATTGCTATGCGCGACGGGCGCGTACGTAGTTTCGGCACAGACGGGACACAACTCTACGACCGCATGGCGCGATGGCAGATTCAACATGGACGTGGCCGGAGTGATGAGCCGATCCTCCATCATCCTGGGCAAGCCGAATCAGGAAGCGGAGCAGGCGATGCCGCTGGGCAACGGCCGTCTTGGCGTTGCTGTGTGGTCAGAGAACGGCCTGACCGCGCAACTGAATCGGGCCGACACCATGCCAGACCGCCTGTCGCCGGGCGACGTCGTGATCCCGGGACTTTCTGCGATCACGCAGGCGAAGGATTATTCCGGCCGGCTGAATCTCTACGATGGCGAGTTGGAAGAGCGGGGCGGTGGAATGACGGCAACAGCCTACGTGCAGCCGGGCACGGATACCCTGGTGATTGATGTGACCGGCGCGCCCGCTGACAAGCTGCAAACAGCGGTGCTGCGGCTCTGGACGCCGCGAACTCCCAAGGCGATGGCCGCGAATCGCGTCGGCTATCTGTCGCAGGTATGGCTCGACGACAAGAATCCTGGCGCGTAGGGACGGCCTTTCGGATCGCTGGCCGCCATTACGGCGGAGGCGCGCGATGTGAGCGCATCGGCCACGGATTCGCTCACTGTCGCCGTGTCGTTCAAGCCGTATTCGGATGGGCATTTTCGCGTGGTGGTGGCATGCCCGCATTACATCGGAAAGGCAACTGTGCAAGCTGCTGCACGGCCCGCGCTGGTGGCCGGGACTGCGGCGGAGCACAGGGCCTGGTGGCATGCCTACTGGAGTCACGTGGCGATGATCCGGATTACGTCGAACGATGGTTCCGGCGAATACCTCGAAAATCTACGGAACATTTATCTGTATACCGCCGCGGCAGAAAAGGGGACGGAGTATCCAGGCTCGCAGGCCGGCGTTGCTGACCTCTTCTCGTCGGCGCGGGACTTCCACCAGTGGGACTCATCGGCTTTCTGGCACTGGAATCTGCGCATGCAGGTGGCGGCGAACCTCGGAGCGGGAGTGCCGGAGCTCAATGCGCCTTACTTCAATCTGTACCGGGAGAATCTGCCGAACATCGAAAAGTGGACGCGCGGCCACATGGCCGGCCGGCCCGGCGCCTGCGTTGCGGAGACCATGCGCTTTAATGGGCAGGGCATCGAGTATGAATCGAGCTGGATCTCGAATCATAACGAAGCGCAGATTCTCGCTTATGATTGCGACTCGAAGTTCAGGCCATACTTTAACGCGCGAACCCTGACGACGGGAGCTGAAGTCTCGCTGTGGGTATGGCAGCAATATCTAGCAACGAACGATCATACGTTTCTGGCTGCGAATTACCCGCTCATAGCCGCGTCCGCGCGTTTCCTTCTTGCTTACCAGAAGCCCGGACCGGACGGCCTGCTCCACACCAGCCCGTCGAACGCGCACGAGACGCAATGGGACGTGACCGATCCGACGACCGACATCGCCGCCTTCCTTGCTCTGTATCCCGTCGCAATCGACGCGGCGAAGCTGCTCGGCCTGGATCCAGGGCTGGTGAAGGCCATGCAGCACGCGCTGCCAAAGATTCCGCCATTTCCGCGTACGCAGCTCAGCCCTCCGCTTACACTGCTGCCGCCTTCGGCAGACGCGGCGGGAACCGACATGATCGCGGAGTCGTACCTGCCCGGCGCACAGAATCATAATGGGGAAAACATCGGACTCGAACCGGTCTGGCCGTACAACCTGATCGGCGATCGCTCGTCGTTGTTCGCGCTGGCGAAGCGGACGTACGAACATCGACTGTCCTCGCGCGGCGGAAGCTGGAGCTTCGATCCGATCCAGGCTGCGCGGCTCGACATGGGCGACGAGGTGGGCGCGGCTCTGCTGCGAAGCACGGAGCGCTCGGCGCACTGCATCAATGGGTTCACGGGCTGCGACCGACGCGGGGCAACTGCTGGTTCCGGCGATGCGGAATTTTACGTGGAGCAGAGTGGCGTTGCCGCCGACGCGCTGCAGGAGGCGCTGGT
>JAJXXG010001107.1 GCA_021781255.1 Acidobacteriota bacterium | reverse complement strand
TAGCCTTGGCCGCACTCCACCACGAAGCAACTGGCCAGGTTGATCAGGTGGTCCGGGATATCCGGGAAAAACTCCACGGGCAGTTGGAGCCCGGTCATTTGGACCTTGGGCTCACCCAGCAGACGCAGGAGCGCATTTCTGAACTGGTCCAGAGGCGGACAGACGAGTTTGCACGTTGGGTTTGGTTGATGTGTAAGGGGACGGGAACTCCAATTCCGGTACAGATTGAAAAATTGCTGGAACCTTACGTTGAGGAAGCACAAGATAAACTTACGGAATCCTTTCGTCACCAGTTTGAAACTCAGCTTGCGGAACACGAACGACTTGCGCATAACCGTCTTCAGGGAACACTGAACGTCATCGAGGGTCAGATGACCTCATTAGAGGATGCATTGAACAGAGTCAGTGAACAGAACGCTGAATCAGTCACGACGTTAGCGGCAGAGAAACTGAAGTCCGTTGCCGATGAAGCGGCGAAACAGTTCGAGGACAGAGTCCGCGTCCAGATCGAAAACGATCTGGATGTTTTCCAGACAAAATTGGAGCAAGCCGCTGAGGCGATGAAGGAAAGACTCCGTCACGAAGAAGACCAGAAGGCGGGGATTTTCAAGAGCAAGATATCAGAACTCGAGACCGGAATCGAGCAGCAGAGAATGGCTGAGATTTCGGAAAACTTGGAGCGCGTTGCCTTGAATGTGGTTGCATCCACGATTGAGCATCTGCGCCAGCAGGCCGATAGCACCTTGCAGCACTCGAAAGAAGAACTCCATGCGTTCCTGGAACTTCAGATGGAGGAAGTCCGCCTGAAAATTAATGAAATGGGAAAGTCCGAGCAGGCGTCTTTGTCGCAGAGCGCGGAGGGGAAGTTTGCAAGCCTGAGGGCATTGGAGCAGGAGATTGCCGGTATTTGGGAAAAGAGTATTACAGACTCCAGGACCCAGATCTCGGCGATGACGCAGGAGACCCTGGATTCTATGAAAAACCAGATTCGTCAGGCTGCAGGATCCCAGCTTGAAGGCGTCAATAAAATCGCGCAAGAGTCTCGAGAAAAGGAATCCGCAGAGTTTGAGATGCGGCTGCGGGAAATTACGGACCATTGGTATAGCAGCGTGGTGGAACGTATGCAGGCAGACGCCAAAGACGCCGGAGCTAGGATCGTCGCTGAGGTCAGGGCCAATTCGGACTCCGTGATGCAGGAACTCTCGGATAAAGTCGATGCGTCGGCATTCGTGTTGCGAAATGAGACGGCCCAGGCAACGTCCAGCATTCAGGCAACCCTTCAAAGCTCCCTTGAGAATTACCAGAAGCAACTTGCAGCAGTAACGGAGAGCCGGCTCGAAGAGCATCGTCAAGCCATCCGCAAGAGTCTGGCTGAACTGCAAGTGCGCCTGGCGCGTTCGGCACAGATGCTCAATCAAGAGCTTAACGGAGGGTTTGAAGCGGGCGCATAAAAGCCGATCCTGTGCGAGCAAAAAGTTGCAAAGCAGGGACAGTTTGGGCCGGCATCAAACCCTGGCTGAGAATACATTGGAAGTAACTGTACGGAGGCGAGCTGTGGGAAGCTCGTTGCGCCCTGGGTCACGTGTGCTGTTACCAGCATCGTGAGACTCGTCGAAGCCCCAAAGAGTCCGGAGGCGACGGCAAAAACTGAAATGGAAATAATCTGATATTGCTTGCGGCCAAAAAGGCTGCTGGACCAGCTTGAGGAAGGGAGGACGATCGCGTTGGAAATAAGATACCCGGTCAAAACCCAGGTGGCTTCATCCACGCTCGCCGAAAGACTTCCGGGCGATGTGCCGCAATGCCACTGAAGCCACAGAGGCATCGGGCACCTCCATGAAAGTAGCAAGCATCACGTAGACCGCGATCAACCAGGGATTGTAACTGGGTTTCCATTCATCCGCCATGACCGCAGGTGATTCCGAGAGGATTGTGCTGCATTCCCGTTCTCTTCAGGTTCAGACGTTAAGCGGCAAGTCACGCTGAAATCCAAAACAAACTTTCAGTCACCGGAGGGCTTGCACCTTATAAGTAGCATTTACTGCTGCCATCCCCCGCCGAGCGCCTCGTAAAACTGGACGAGTGCGAGCCGTTCGTTGAGTTGTGCCTGGACAAGATTCAATTCGGCCGCGAAATAGTTTGTTTCGCTCGTCAAAACCTGAAGAAAGCTGGCCCCGCCGCTCCGGTAGAGCACCATCGAGAGGTGATTAGAAACCCGCGCCGCGTCAGTGAGTCGCTCCTGCTGGCTACGGAATTCACGGTCCTTCTGGTAACCAATGATCGCGTTCGAGACTTGGCCAAATGCTTGCTGGATTGTCTGCTGGTACGATAGCACCATCTGTTTCCATTGTGCCCGTGCCAGTCTTACATCTGCGCGGAGCGCGCCCGCCGCAAAAACAGGTTGCGTCACATTTATGGCAGCATTCCACATTCTGGAGGGCTGACTGATGAAACTGTTGAGCGCGTAGCTTTCAAGCCCCCCTGTAGCCGTGAGCGAAATATCCGGGAAAAGGGCGGCTTTCAACACGCCAATCTGCGCGTTAGCGGCGATCAGGTTTTCTTCCGCTTCACGAATGTCCGGCCGCCGTGCGAGCAATTCCGACGGCAGTCCGGCAGGAATCTCAGGCGGCAAGGGTTGCTCGATGAGGGGGCGGCCTCGCGGAATCGGGCCGGGATTTTCACCGAGCAGGATGCTGAGCAGGTTTTCCTGTTGCGCGATCTGACGTTCCAGATCGGCGATCGACTCGGCGGCTACATCGACGAGCTGCTCTGCCTGGCTCACGTCAAGCATTGACTCCGAGCCGTTCTTCTCCAGCACTTGAATGAGCCGCAGCGAATCCTGACGCGTGGCCAGCGTGCGCTTCGTGATCGTCAGCTGGCTGTCAAGGGCGCGGAGCTGGAAATAGGCCGACGCTACGCTTGCAACCAGTGACGACAGCACCGCGCGCTGTCCCCACTCGGAGGCTAGAAGATTGGCGCGGGCTGCCTCGGTTTCACGCCGGTACTTGCCCCAGAAGTCCAGATCCCAGATTACCGAGAGATTCAGATGCCCGGCGTTTACATCGTAGTCGGGAAACACTTTGGAAATTTTCGGGTTTTTCTGGCTGAAAAGCCCCGCCGCGGCGCTCACATATGGATACTGGTTCGCACGGGTGATGCCAAGTGACGCCTGCGCTTGAAGCACGCGAGTAGCGGCGATCCGCACGTCGTAGTTGTGGTCGAGAACAGTGTGGATCAGTTGCACGAGGACGGGGTCCTGAAACACATTCCACCATTTCTCATTGCCCAGCGACGGAGCCACTGCAGCCGGCGTCTTAGTTGCTTGTCCGCGATAGACCTGAGGGACGCTGACGGGCGGCCGCCGGTACTTCGGCCCCACCGTACAGGCAGGGAGAATAACGATCAATGCGAACAGTAAGAACTTTTTCATTTATTTGCCTTCGCCCATCGCTTCCCCGGGCGCCAGCTGGACTGCCTCTTGATGCCGTGCGGCTCGCGAGAGCTTCTCGACTACACAGAAAATGGCAGGAACGAAGAAAATGCCGATCAAACTTGCTCCGACCATGCCTCCGATCACAGTCGTACCCATGACTTGACGCGCCACCGAACCTGCGCCGGAGGCAAACCACAGTGGCGCCACGCCAAAGATGAATGCAAATGAAGTCATGAGAATCGGCCGCAGACGCAGGCGCGCGCCTTCGAGTGCCGCTTCGATAAGGGGTCGTCCTTTTTCGTGCTGCTCCTTGGCGAAGGCAACGATCAGAATGGCGTTCTTCGCGGCAAGGCCGATCAGCATTACAAGGCCTATTTGCGCATACACATCATTTTCGAGCTGGACCATGTAGGGTGGCAGCAAAGACAAATCAAGCACGCGGCGCAAAAGCAAGATGCCAAAGGCCCCGCAAACGGCCACGGGTGTGCTCAACAGCACGCTAAAGGGCAATGACCAGCTTTCATAGAGGGCCGCCAGAATCAGGAACACAAATAGGAGGGACAGTCCGAAAATCCTTGTTGCCGATACACCCTTCTCAGCTGCTTCCTCCTGAAAAGACATCCCCATGTAGTTATAACCCATGCCCTGCGGCATCGTTTGGTCAAAGACCTGCTCGAGAGCCGCCATAGCTTGCCCGGAGCTATAACCGGGCGCAGCGTTGCCATTGATCTGTGCTGCCGGATACTCGTCATAGTGCATGATGAACTCGGGGCCCATTCGCGGCTCGAAGCGCGCCAGCGCGGAAAGCGGAACCATGGTCCCACTGTTGTTTCGAACGTAGTATTGGCTTAAATCCCTGGTGGTCGTCCGGTATGGGCCCGCACCTTCGACATAAACCTGCCACTGCCTTCCAAAGCGATTGAAATAGTTAACGAAATAACCGCCCATGAATGTCTGGGCCGTCTGATAGACCTCGGAAATAGGGACGCCGAGTTTCAGCGCCTTTTCGCGGTCCACGGCGATGAACTCCTGCGGCACGCTCGGCAAAAACGATGTGGATACGCCAGCTATCTCCGGCCGCTTACGGGCTGCTGCAAGGAATTTATTGACATTGGCTGCCAGCCATGGAACGTCGTGCCCGCCCCGGTCCTCAAGGACGAACGTGAATCCCCCCGATGTTCCCACGCCGGGAATTGCCGGCGGGGAGAAGCTGAAGGCTGTTCCTTGAGGCAGCCGGCTCAGTTCCTGATTCAGACGCTGCTTAATAACCTCGTACTGCTCCGCTCTCTGCTTCCGGCTGCTCCAGGGTTTCTCCGTGACAAAGAAGAAAGCACTGTAACTGGCTTGAACATAACTCAGCAAGCTGAACCCAATCACGCTGGTGGTGTATCGAATCCCCGGCGTCTTGTTCAAGATGCCTTCGATGTCCCTCGCTGCCTGGTCGGTCCGCTGGAGTGAAGCCGAATTGGGAAGCTGAAGATTGATAAAGAAATAGCCCTGGTCCTCGTCGGGCAAGAAGCCTGACGGCAACTTCCCCAGGAAGTAAATGGCCGCCACCCCAAACAACACGAGGATTATCATTGCTACCGCACTTTTGTGAATCAAGCTGCCACACGCGCGAACATAACGGTTCGTCGCGCTCCGGAAAACGCGGTTGAACCAGCTGAAGAACCAATTCAGTGGTCCTCCTTTTGATTCCCTCGGCCGCAGCAGGAGCGCAGCCAGCGCAGGGCTGAGGCTGAGCGCGTTGAAGGCAGAAATGATGACGGAAATTGCAATCGTCACCGCGAACTGCTGGTAAAGCCGGCCGGTGATGCCTGGAATAAAGGCCGTCGGAACAAAAACCGAAGAAAGTACAAGCGCAATACCAATCACCGGACCCGAAATCTCTTCCATGCCTTTCAAGGCGGCGGCCTTTGGGGGCAATCCCTCCTCGATATGGCGTTCGATCACCTCGACGACCACAATCGCATCATCCACAACCAGGCCAATGGCCAGTACCATCCCGAACATTGAAAGTGTGTTAATAGAAAAACCAAACAAAGGAAAGACCGCAAACGTGCCCACCAGGGCAACGGGCACCGCGAGCATCGGGATCAGCGTGGCGCGCCAGCCTTGCAGGAAGATATAGACCACCAGAATGACCAATGCCAAGGCAATCCCCAGGGTGATCAAGATTTCCTTAAGCCCTTCGGTCACGGCTCGGGTCTGGTCAACAGATACGCTATAGGACATATCCTGCGGGAATTTCGGTTTCATCCGAGCCATAAGGTTTCTGACGGCATTAGCGGTATCGACGGCGTTCGATCCGGGTGTCTGATAAACGGCAATGATTGCAGCCGGCTCCCCGTTCAGGCGGCTTTTAATGGTGTAATATTGTGAGCCCAGTTCCACGCTCGCCACGTCTTTGACGCGAACGATCCCGCCGCTGGGCTCTTCCCGGACAACGATGTTGCCAAATTGCAGGGGCGTCACCAGGCGGCCTTGCGCTTGCACGGAATACGTGTACTCCTGGCCTGGCGGCGCTGGCGCACCGCCGATCTGCCCTACCGGGTTTACCGTGTTCTGTGACTCCACCGCGTTGATGACGTCCGAGACGGTTATCCCCAGCCTGGCCAGCGCTTCTGGTTTCAGCCAAATCCGCATGGCATATTGGCCCGCCCCGAAGATCTGAATGTTGGCCACGCCATGCAGGCGAGTGATCGGGTCGCCGAGACTAATGTATGCGTAGTTCGCAAGAAATCGCGCGTCGTGGGTCCCACGCGGAGAATACAGGGCCACAAGCATCAGCGGCGCCGTCGTTGCCTTCTGCACGGTGACACCATACTGCGCGACAGCCGCCGGCAATTGAGGAGAAGCCTGCGTTTCACGCATTTGGCTGAGAATGAGGTCTGTATTCGGGTCGGTGCCGACAGCGAAATCCACGATCATGGTCATCCCGCCGTTGACGGTCGCATTGACCGAGTACATGTAGTTCATGTTGTCAACGCCGCTCATCTGCTCTTCGATAGGAGTTGCCACGGATTGGGCCAGGGTTTGTGCATTGGCGCCGACGAATGTCGCCATGATCTTGG
>JAJXXG010001201.1 GCA_021781255.1 Acidobacteriota bacterium | reverse complement strand
CATGGTGCCGAGGCGGTGGCCGCTCACGTTGATGACGTCGTCGACGCGGCCCATGAGCCAGAAGTAGCCGTCCTCATCCTGACGGGCGCCGTCGCCGGTGAAGTAGCAACCGGGCACGTCGCTCCAGTAGGTCTGCTGGTAGCGCTCGGGGTCGCCGTAAACGGTGCGGGCCATGGAGGGCCAGGGCTTGCGGATGACGAGCAGGCCTCCGCTGCCGGCTGGCACCTGCTCGCCGGCGCGCGTGACCACTTCAGGCTGGATGCCAAAGAAAGGCCGGGTGGCCGAGCCGGGCTTGGCTGCGACAGCGCCGGGAATGGGCGCGATGAGGATTGCGCCGGTCTCAGTCTGCCACCAGGTATCGACAATCGGGCAGCGGTTGTGGCCAATCTTCTCGCGATACCACATCCATGCTTCGGGATTGATGGGCTCGCCGACGGTGCCGAGGAGGCGAAGCGAATCCAGCTTGTGCTTCTCGACGTGCTGATCGCCCCACTTCATGAAGGCGCGAATGGCGGTGGGCGCGGTGTAGAAGACGGTGACGCGGTGATCGTCCACTATCTTCCAGAAGCGGGAGAAGTCGGGCCAGTTGGGCGCGCCCTCGTACATGAGGACGGTTGCGCCGTTCTGCAGCGGCCCGTAGACGACGTAGGAGTGGCCGGTGACCCAACCGATGTCCGCCGTACACCAATAGACGTCCTCGTCGCGCAGGTCGAAGACGTACTTTGTGGTGATGTATGTCTGGACGGCGTAGCCGCCGGTGGTGTGGACGAGGCCCTTGGGTTTGCCGGTGGTGCCGGAAGTGTAGAGGATGTAGAGCGGGGCTTCGGAATCGAGCGGCTCGGCGGGGCACTCGGTGGGTGCGTTGGCGACCAGGTCATGCCACCAGCGGTCGCGGCCTTCGACCATGTTGACGGGGCTGCCGGTGCGGCGATAGACGATGACGTGCTGGACGGTGGGGCAGGCGTGCATGGCCTCATCGACGGTGCGCTTGAGCTGGATTTCGTTGCCGCGGCGGAAGCCTGTGTCCTGGGTGAGGATGGCGACGCAGGCGGAATCATTGACGCGGTCGGCGATGGCGTTGGCAGCGAATCCGCCAAAGATGACGGAGTGGACGGCGCCGATGCGCGCGCAGGCGAGCAGAGCGATGGCCAACTCCGGCGTCATGCCCATGTAGACGGCGACGCGGTCGCCCTTTTTAATGCCCAGGGCTTTGAGGGCGTTGGCGAACTTTTGAACTTCGACGTGCAACTCGGCGTAGGTGAGGCGGCGGATTTCGCCGGGCTCGCCTTCCCAGATGATGGCGGTCTTGTCGCGGCGTTCGCCGAGGGCGTGGCGGTCAACGCAGTTGTAGCTGAGGTTCATCTGGCCGCCGACGAACCACTTGGCCCAGGGAAGATTCCAGTCGAGCACCTTGTCCCAGGGCTTGAACCAGTGGAGATCCTGCGCCACGCCGGCCCAGAAGCCTTCAGGGTCCTCAATGGACTGTTTATAAAGGGCTTCGTATTGCTCCAGACTCTGGATATGAGCCTTTCTGCTGAAATCTTCGGGCGGCGGAAAGACGCGGGTTTCGCGCAGGGTGGAGTCAATATCCTGGTTGGGCGCGGAAGAAGCGGAGCCGGAAGCAGAAGATGCATCAGCGGATGACATGAATGAGCCCTCTTGGGGAAAGAAAGAGTCCGTGCAAGGCGCGGCGAGCCAGGGACAACGGTTACGCGGCTTCGGCAGGCATTGCGTTTGGGAGTCACTTTAACGGGGCGGAGGCACACACGGCAAGTGAGGGTGGGCGGCCGGTGAGAGGCGGGATCTCTCAGCTCGTGGAATTGACGCTGGGCGAAGATGCGTGAAAGACAGCGGCAAAATTATCTGCAAACATTTTGTGGAAAACTGCAAATAAAAAAGGGGGGAGGGGGGGAGGGGGTAGCTTCCAGGCTCTAGCTACTAGCTTCCAGCCGGGGTGGTGATTCGACGGAATCCAGTACGGACTGGGATATACCTGATTGCTCCTCTTCTCTTCGATCCATTTCCATTGTGTGGGATTGGATGGTAATGATCTGCAAATTGGAAGGAAGATTTTTTCGGGCCCTGGGGTTCGTCGGTATCCCACCCTGTCCTTCGCTGGCTCGAAGGACAAGGGTGGGGCAACCGTTATAGTCATCGAGCCTGGGGCGACGACCCGCTCATCGCGATACTGCCGCGATGATCGGGGCACACAAGTCGATTTTCCGATCACAAGACTACTTCCACGGGCAGAGCAGGGGAGAGTCAATGAGCGGGCCACCTGCCGATGATAGTCTTTTCTCCTCGGAGGGAAAAAGATGCCATTCACGCGCGTGGTCATCCTCGGCGGAGGCCCAATCGGGCTATTGTGCGCAATTGAGGCGAAGCGCTGCTTTGAGAATGTTGTGATCATCGAGAAGCGAGGCGGCTACTCGAGAACGAACGTGCCGTCGCTGAATAACGCTCTGGTTAGTCATCTGAAACAAATCGGCGTTGCCGAAACACTCTGGCCAAAGAATCCGCTGGACCAGGGCGACCAGACAGGCTCACCGATTGCATTCTCAAAAATCGAGGAGGCTCTGTGGAAAAGAGCGCAGTCGATTGGCGTCACCATGGAGCGCGGCTTCACAGTTTCAGCAATTCTCGGGGAAAAGATCATGGTGGATCGACGTTTTAAGCGGATGCGGATCACGCTCGCGCCCTGGGACGATAAAAACAAATGTATTGTGGCTCACGCCCCAACGAAAGAGCAGTTCGCAGATCTGCTGGTGGTGGCCTCAGGGGGCAGTGCCGCCCGCGATGTACTAATTTTGCAGACTCTGGGATTTGAGTTCACCCGGCTAAAGGCCAAGAACTACGCTGCGTATGGAATCTTCGAGCCCGGGATCAGCGATGGGAATAAAGACTACGCCCAGCAATCGAAGTTTGCGGTTCTGACCAACGAGATCGTGTCAGGGAAGATCGCTTTCCCCACGGCCGACCACAACTACCTTCTGGTTACCCTCTCGCAGTGCACGAAGGACGACTTTAAGTACCTGCAGCAGAATACAAAAGCCTTCCACACCCTTTTGAAAGCCGTATCCGAAGGCTTTCAATCCCAACTGTTGCAAGAAATCAAAGAGGTGCAAAAGAACACCGGATTGTTCAAGGTATCGATCCAGAGAGCACGCCACTTCTACAGCCCTACATTCCCAGCCGTCATCGTGGGAGATGCGGCCGTAACACCGCATCCGGAAGCGGGCTCCGGAATGGTCACCGGCTTCGCCGGCGTGAGTCAGCTCACGGTCCTCTTCGAGGCACTCAAGGGAACCAACCGCTCAGCCGATAACAGCGGAGCGTGGTTGAAATTCGATCAGCAGTACGAATTGTTCGTTTCAAAGAAAGCGCTCGAAGGGACGCGCATCATTTTGCGCAATCTGCTTAAACTTCTGACCCGTTTTGTTGACGATGCAAGGCACGTAGAGCAGGAGTGTGAAGGATCGAAGATACTTGCGATTCTGCGTGAGTGGATCAACAATGCCGAAGTGCTGCAATCAGTCCTCAAGCTGCATGACTTACGGGCAGAACGGTTGTTGAACATTCTGAGCGGAGAGGCCGAAAAGTTCGATTGGAAGAAATGCGGTGTGGACAACCTTTGGTCCGACATCGGAGTCGCCTACAAAGCGATCAAAAAGCTGACCTCTGATATCGGACTTTTCCAGGACAGGCTCGATAAAGTCGAGCTCGCGCTGGCCACACGAAAGATCGCCGGAAAGGAATTGAGGGTATAACCTGGTCAGCCTACCGTGCAACCAGGGCCGTTCCTCACTATGGGGCAACCGAGGGCCGGCCCTTTCGCTGCAGCGTCCAAGTGGCCATTCGTCTTGGTGAAACGCGTATACCGCTCTTAACTCCCGTATAGCCACAGGTTAGGAAATTGCGGCGGGTGGCATACTGCCGCGATGACACGGGACACTGACTACTGTTTGTAGCGCATCTGGTGCCAGATCCAGGCGGTTTGGAGGATGTCGTCGAGCTGGGTGTAGCGGGGCTGCCAGGCAAGTTCGCGGATGGCTTTGCTGGAACTGGCGACGAGGACGGCGGGGTCGCCGGGGCGGCGGGGGTGGACTTCGGCGGGGATGGGGTGGCCGGTGACGCGGCGGGCGGAGTCGATGACCTCGCGGACGCTGAAGCCCTGGCCGTTGCCGAGGTTGAAGATGAGGCGGTCGTGCCGCTCAAGCGCGTCGAGAGCGAGCAGGTGGGCGTCGGCGAGGTCAGAGACATGAATGTAGTCGCGGATGCAGGTGCCGTCGGGTGTGGGGTAGTCGTCGCCATAGATGCGGATGGAGGCGCGGCGGCCGAGGGCAACGTCGAGGATGAGGGGGATGAGGTGGGACTCGGGCTCGTGGGCTTCGCCGCGGGTGATGCCGCTGGGGCCTTCGGGGGCTCCGGCGACGTTGAAGTAGCGGAGGGAGGCGTAACGCAGGCCGTGAATGCGGTTGAGCCATGTGAGCATCTGCTCGACGAGGAGCTTGGACTCGCCGTAGGCGTTGGTGGGCTTGAGGCGGGCGTCCTCCGTGATGGGGACCTGCTCGGGCTCGCCGTAGACGGCGGCGGTGGAAGAAAAGACGAGGCGGCGGGGGCCGTGGGCGAGCATGGCCTCAAGCAGGGAGAGCGTGGAGGCGGTGTTGTTGCGGAAGTAGATCTCGGGCTTGAGCATGGACTCGCCGGCCTCAATGAGTGCGGCGAAGTGGAGTACGCCATCGAAGGGCTGGCCCTGATTTTTTGCCTCGATGAAAAGGTTTTCAAGGGCGGTGCGATCAGCGATATCCCCTTCGACGAAGGGAACGCCGGGGGGCAGGTGCTCGCGCGTGGCGTGGCAGAGGTTGTCAAAAACAATGGCCTTATGGCCGCGCTGGGCCAGGAGGCCTGCCACCGTACCACCGATATAGCCTGCTCCTCCCGTAACCAATATCTTCACAAAAATTCTGTCCTTTCCCTAGCGCTTTGCGATACCGTAAGTCTATTACACTAGGAATGGAGGAATTGCTTCACCGGGCTCCTCCCAAGACCGCCTTGAAGGCGGCTGCCAGATGAAAGCTCCAAGTGTCCTGGATGCGCAAGATGGATTGCCAGTGCAGGCACGACACCGGTTGAGCCGGACGCCAGATTTCCCTTGTTCCCTGATGGAGAGGGACTGCAGTTCCTTCAGCTCAGATGCCTTGGACCTGCACAGGAGCGTCTGGATGTCTGGGATAGACGAGATGGACAACCCGTCTGACGCGGATCGCCCAAATCACGGGCGCGTCCGGCGGTGCGCTGAGAGCGCGGGAACTGAGACCGAACCCGCGAAAACGGATGTCTTCCCTGCCCGGCATGGGCAAGGCGCGGGGATCAGAACCAGATCAAACCCATTGACTCGGCGCTGCTCATGCTGTTCCCGCCTGAGACGATACAGGGAGAAAACTGTCCAACTGAACATGAGGACCAGCCAAAGGCCGGCAATATCTGGTGTCAACGTCGCGTCCAGCATTTGGAGTACATTAGCAGTTGCCCGAGGTGCGACCGGAATTCGCAGGACCCGTTTTCTGATCGCAATGGAGCACCGACCGGGGTTCATTTCAGACCCGGGACCAGGGTTTCCCAGCCGCTTTGATGGACAAGACGAAGGAATGAATACATGCCGGTGAATCACTCCCCAGAACGAATCAGCTTTGGCTTGCTCCCCGAACCGGAGGGCAGGTCAGCTTCATTTATCACCAGCTCGGTTGTGAATTTGCTGATTCTGGCGGCTGCACTCTACGTGGGGATGGCAGCGCGACACGCCGTTCAGGAGCATAAGTATGAGCAGACGGAGCTGATCTTTCCGACGACGCCGCCTCCGCCGCCGCCGAAGGTGAAGGTAAGGATTCCTCCGCCGAAGCCGGTGGACCTGCCGAAGCCTGCGGAGGTGAAGCTGGAGGCTCCGAAGATCCATGTGCCCCGGCAGGAGCCGAAGCCGGCGCTGAAACCGATTGAGATGGAAGCGAAGCTGACGGCGCCGGCGATGAAGGCGGCGAAGCCGGCGATTGTACTGGCTCCGCAGCCGAAGGCGGCACTGACGGCGGCAGCACCGGCGCAGGTTCCGCAGGCGAAGCCCTCTACGGCGCCTGTTCATCTGGGCCAGACTTTCGGTGTGACGCCGAATCCGAATGCGACGCGGCCAGCGACTGTGGCGGCGATTGGGAACCCGTATGGCGGGATGACTGGCCCTGCGGTGGCGCCGAGGGGCGTGGTGGGGTCAACGGGCATTGGCAATGGCACCAGGGCCGGGTCGAATGCGGGCGTGGTGGGGCGGGTGGCATCGGCGGGGATTCCGAGGGGCACGGGGACAGCGGCGACGGGGGTGACGGGCAGGGTGGCATCGGCTGGAATTCCGCAGATGACGGCTGTGGCAGCGGCTCCGGCAAAAACGGAGGTTCCGGTATCCACGAATCTTGAAGTGCTTTCAAAACCGCCAGTGCGCTACACGAGCGAGGCGCGGAAACAGCGGGTGCAGGGAGATGTGGTGCTGCGAGT
>JAJXXG010000960.1 GCA_021781255.1 Acidobacteriota bacterium | reverse complement strand
ATAGCGGCCCACGCAGCGCAGTTCGTTTGCAGGTTTCTCCTCCACGATGCGCGTGAAGTGCAAAGCCGAGAGGGGATCCTGCCCGAACTGCACTCGCTCCGCCAGCTCGAGCAGTCCGTAGACAAAACCCCGCACATCGTTTGCCGAGACGAGCACCGCCGGTATCCCGGCGACGTGCCCCGGCGCCAGCCGCAGGCTCTCGGCCGACTTCAACGTCGCTCTCGCTGGAAATGCACTGGCCAGATGGGAGTCTGCGGAGGCAACCAACACGCAAAAGGACGCGCCGGCGACTTCGCTGACGGATCGCACGATTTCGCAGGAGACTGCTTTGGCGGCGAGGGCTCGCTGGAGATGCGCGACTGCTTTGCTTGCGGGCCCGCTCGATGCCGCGGCGTTCGCGGGATCAACGACGAGCGAAACGCGGCCCGTTCCCGGCGCAAAGGGCCCGGCCGATAATCCGCAAACACCGGCCGCGCCAGCGAGTTTCAGAAAGTCCCTGCGTGGCAGCGCAGAACCAGCATCAGCCTTCATTCCCTTACGCCCCCAACCGTCATCCTACTCTTCGAAATCTGTGATGTTCCCCGCCGCTTTCACGTCGAGCTGCGACACCAAAATAGTCGTCTGCAGTACTTACCGGAAACTGAGCCGGCAGGAAAGGTCCGTCTTGAGATGCAGGACACTCTTCGGTCCAAGGGGAAGCGATCGGCCGTCGGCAACGAGGACCTGCGATATGGATTGCCCATCGAACGGGATGGGCCGCACTGTGCGGCCGGCGTTCGGGTGCAGTTCAAGCGCAAGGACCTTCCCGCTTTTCCATTGCATGTCAGCGACCGCGCCCCCTGCCCGGCGGCGATGGATGGTCCGGGCAGGTGCTGGAAGAACCCTCGGACTATTGGAAGAGCCTCGGCGCGAAGTCGTTCAGATCGCGACGCCACGTCTGCCACTCGTGCGACGTGCCGGGCGACTCGTAGAAGACGTGCTGGACATTTGCCTCCGTGAGAGATGTGTTGAGTTTCTCAATGCCGTTCTTCATCATGGCGGGCTCATCGGTGCCGACGCCGATCCAGAGAAGGTGGACACGTTTGGCGAAGGCGGCGGGATCGGCGAGCTGCCCGTTGAAGGCGGTTTTCATGTCGATCTTTTCATCGGGGCGCATCATCATGATGCCGCCGGCGCCGCTGAATCCGCCTATATAGGAGAAGAGGTCGAGGTGATCGAAGGTGACCTGGAAGGTCTGCATGCCGCCCATGGAGAGTCCGGCCATGGCGCGGTGTTCGCGATCGGGCATGGTGCGGAAAGTGGAGTCGATGAAGGGGATCAGGCTCTGCGTCTCCTCCTCTTCGAAAGTCTTCATCATCTCCTGCATGGCCGCTCGCATTTCAGGCGAACCGAAGGGCTTGCCGCTGAGATCGGGAGGAGTATAGCCGGCGCGGCGCGCATAGCCGTTGGCCATGACGACGAGCATTGGCTTGCACTTGCCGGCGGCGATGAGGTTGTCGAGGATGAAGTTCGCGTGACCCTGCCTGATCCAGCCGGTTTCGTCTTCGCCGGCGCCATGCTGCAGGTAGAGCACGGGGTAGCGGGTTTTGATGTGCGTGTCGTAGTCCGGCGGGGTGTACACGAGAATGTGACGCCATGTGTCGGTCACCTTGGAGTGGTACCAGACTTCGCGCACCTGGCCATGGGGAACGTCCTGTGGCTCGTAGTAGGTGGCTCCGGCTTCAGGAACTTCGACGGCGCTAGCATCCTTGCCGCCGCCGAAGAAGGCATGGCTGCCGGGGTCACTGACTTCGGCGCCGTCGATGTTCAACGTGTAGTAGTGGATTCCGGGAGCAAGAGGCGGCGTGGTGAAGGACCAGTAGCCGTCGGGCTGCCTGACCATATCGGCTTTGGGGCCGCTCCAGAAATTGACTTTCACCAGCTTGGCATCAGGCGCCTTGATCCGGATTTCGACCCGTGAGGTGCTGGCTTCGACGCGCGGATACTGCGCGTCCATGACGTTAGTGGAAGCGGGCTTGAAGTTGCCGTTTTCCTGGGCACAGCAAAGGCTGGCTGCCATCACTACTGTAATTGCCAAAAGTTTCATCTCGTCTCGGCTCCCCGCACCGGAGATGCGCACGGAGCCGGAATCCGGCGTGGTGCGTCGTCTGCCAGGCACTGATTGACCAGCCCATGGTACAGGCAGTGAATCTGGATAGGGAAGTTGCATTTTTTCTTTTGATACATCGATTTATTCGATATATTTGGCATGTATGAATACGACTCTGGATGAGTGGGAGATTCTGCACGCGGTGGTGCAGTTGGGGGGCTTTGCGCCGGCCGCGGAACAGCTTCATCGATCGCAGTCGACGATCAGCTATGCGGTGGCGCGGCTGCAGGAGAAGCTGGGGGTCAAGCTGTTTGAATTGAAGGGGCGGAAGGCGCATCTGACCGAGGTCGGACGGATGCTGCTGGCGGACGCAGAGCCGCACCTGGAGGGTTTTCACCAACTGGAGCAGCGGGTACGATCGCTGGCTTCCGGGGAAGAGTCGGAAATTCGTCTGTCGGTGGACAGCATCTTTCCCAACGACCGGCTCTTTGCGGCCCTTGCGGAATTCAGCAAACAATTTCCCTATGCGCAAACAAAGTTGCGGCAATTGAGCTTTCTGTCTTCGGATTCCGAGTTTTCCGCACACAACGCTCATCTGTCCATTTCGGGGCTGATTTCACAAGAGTATTCAGTGCAGCCGGTCTTGGAGATCAGAATGGTGGCGGTGGCGCGAAAGGGCCATCCGCTGGTGAAACTCAAGCGCCTGGTGACGCGGGTCGACATGATGCAGCACACACTGGCGATGATTGAAGGAGGGGCATCCGGTGTGACGAAGCGGCAGCCGAGGGGGCCGGCGCAAAGGTTTCTATCGGTAGGAACGATCGAGGCGGCGACCGACGCGGTTCGGAGCGGGCTGTGCTTCGGATGGCTGCCGGCGTATCGGATTCGAACGTGGCTTGACTCGGGAGACCTGGTTCCGCTGCGGATGTCTGCGGGAAGCACGAGATACGTAAGGCTGAACCTGCTGTGCAAGGACTCGAGTTCAAGCAGTAGGGAAGTCGCCGTGCTCGCGGGATTGCTCGGAGCGAACCGCGAACTGGAGATGATTTGAGGGATATGTCGGCGAGCGGGCAACATGGGGCAGGTCGCAAAGCGGCCGCGCGTGGTTTGTGCGGGTTGAGTGGATGGCGTTTTGGTGTCTGACGCTCCATCGATTCTTTCGATCGGAATAAAGCGATTTATTCAACTTGCGGGTTCTTGCGCGCGGTCTGTATAGTCGAGACTTTCCGGTGCAGGTCCAGCGGATGAGGGTCAGGACTCTGCCCGGCACGCATGCCAGCGCCGTCAACGATCGCATTCAGAATCACGTGATGCTTTTCTTCAGCAAGAATCTCTGCTTTAAGGCCTCATGCAAGTAGAGTGGGCATGAACTGCGATCGCAGGGTTGCCGTTACAGGGCCGGGATGAACAGCTTTGTTCCGAAGGAGCATTGCAATGGAACACGGCAAATCCTCATTTGAACCAAGGAGAGAAATGTTTCTTCCACGTCATATCAGGCTTGCGCTGACCTTGCTGCTCTGCGCGTGTAGTTGCTCTCAAGCTCTTGCGCAGTGGGCGCAGCTGACCAAGGACGCCAATGCCGAAGGCCGAATCTCCTGGTGGCGCGAGGCGCGTTTCGGCATGTTCATTCACTGGGGCGTCTACTCCATTCCTGGCCGCGGAGAGTGGGTGCAGTGGAATGAGCAGATCCCCGTGAGCCAATATGCAAAGCTCGCCGATCAGTTTCATCCAGAGCATTTTGACCCGAACGCATGGGCTGGGCTTGCCAGAGATGGCGGGATGAAATACATGGTGCTGACGGCGCGCCACCACGATGGCTTCGCACTGTTCGACGATCCCGGGAGCAACTTCACCGCGATGAAGTCGGCGGCGCATCGCGATCTCGTGGCCGAGTATGTGAAGGCGGTCCGCAAGGTGGGATTGCGCGTGGGGCTTTATTATTCGCCGCTTGATTGGCGTTTCCCCGGCTTCTTTTTTCCGGGCATCTATCGCGACAGCGCCGACCAGCTGCGAGCACAGTACCAACGCCAGATCGATGAGCTGGCGTCGCATTATGGCAAGCTCGACATTCTCTGGTTTGACGGCGGAGGAGATGAGTGGCTGGGCTTTGGGGGTCTTGAGTGGGATGGAGGCTCCGGCTGGAAGACCCGGCCCAGGGACATGCCCTACAAAGGCTCATTCGACTGGCACGATGCCGCAACAGTTGCGCATCTGCGCCAGTTGCAGCCGGACATCATCATCAACGACCGCACAGATGCTCCAGCCGACTTTCGCTCGCGCGAGGGCGACGGCGCCCTGGGTGGGTTCGAGAGCCGGTACCCATGGGAGTTGTGCACCACCATCACTGAAGGCGCCTGGGGCTATCAACCCAATGCGAAGGTCAAGCCGCTGGCACAACTGATCCACCTGCTTGTGGGCGCTGCGGGCCGTGACGGCAACTTGCTACTGAACGTAGGTCCCAGGCCCGATGGTGAGATTGATGCCGCACAGGCCGAGCGGGTGCGCGAAATTGGCCACTGGCTCAGCATCAACGGCGAAAGCATTTACGACACGCGGGGCGGCCCGTGGCTGCCGGGCCATTATGGAGTGTCAACCCACAAGGGCAGCTACGTATACGTTCATCTCCTGCAAGCTCTCAAGGGGTCGGAGCTGGTGTTGCCCGCTCTGCCGATTGACGTGATGAGCGCTTCGCTTCTCCATGGGCCAAAGCTGGCGATTGAACAGTCGGATCACAACCTGAGGGTCAGCATTCCGGCGGCATCGCTCGATTCCATCGATACCGTGCTCAAGCTGGAGCTGGAACGGCCATGGACAACTTCCGCAGTGGTTCCGGTCGAGGACGTGAATTGAACATGCGCCCTGACGAGATCGGTGGACCGCGGCATTCGACAGAAAGATGAAATTGCAGGTTCGGAGGAGAAGGGCAGATGAACAGAAGGACCGTATCCCTAACACTGCTTGCCGCCGCTGCATTTGGCCTGGCATGCGCACGAGCGCATGGTCAAAGCGCGGAGACGAAAACTCCCACACCGATCGTCGCGAACATCGATGCGGCGCAGACCGAACAGCCGGTATCGAAGTACGTGTTCGGGATGTTCATCGAGCACATCGGCAAGACGATGTACGGCCCCCTCTGGGCCGAGATGCTCGACGACCGGAAATTCTATTTTCCGATCACGTCTACCGAACCCGAGTCGCAGAACCGGCGGCGGGGCGGATTCCCTGGCATGCAGATGCGCAGATGGCGTCCCATGGGCGGGGATGAAGTGGTTTCGATGGACAAAGACAAGCCGTTTGTGGGCGAACAGAGCCCGAAGATTGAGCTGGATGCGTCCACCCCGCATGGCATTCTGCAATCTGGAATGGCGCTGGTGAAGGGGAAGAGATATGTGGGCCACATCTGGCTGCGCAGCACGCCGGGCAGCAAGGTGAAGGTGTCGCTGGTGTGGGGCACGGGCGAGAATGATCGGCACACGGCACCGATTGCAGCGCTCGGCAACGAGTACAGAAAGTTCCCGCTCAACTTCACTGCGCCGGCGGATGCGGAGGATGCAAGCCTCGAGATCACGGGGACGGGCAGCGGCAACTTTCATATTGGCGCCATTTCCCTTATGCCGGCGGACAACGTCGACGGATTCAGGCCGGACACGATCGCATTGATCCGGCAGATCAAGTCAGGATACTGGAGGTTTGGCGGCAACTACACCTCCAACTACTACTGGTACGACGCGATTGGCGACCGCGACAAGAGGCCGCCGGACTGGGACTATGCCTGGAACCAGATGCAGACCAACGATCTGGGCATGGACGAATTCGCGGAGTTCTGCAAGCTGATCGGCGTGGAGCCGTACATCAGCGTGAATGCGGGCCTGGGCGGTGCACGCGCCGCCGCCGAGCAAGTCGAGTACATGAACGGCGCGGTCACTACGCCGATGGGGGCATTGCGCGCGAAGAATGGGCATCCCGCGCCTTACCGAATCAAGTTCTGGAACATCGGGAACGAGCCGTGGGGTTCATGGCAGATTGGCCGCACCGATCTGAAGTACTTCATGCAGAAGCACAACCTGTTTGCCAGGGAAATGCGCAAGGTGGATCCGTCGATCGTTCTGATCGCCTCGGGCGAGATGCTGGAGGATGGACAGGTGCCGGGGGCGCTGCGCGAGAAATACGTGGGCAATCTTGCCGGCGCGTATGGCAGCGATTTCGACTGGACGGGTGGATTCCTGAAGGACTGCTGGGGGAACTTCGACGGAATGGCCGAGCACTGGTACGCGCAACCAGGACGGCGCTACAACCTTGAGAAGGCGAAGAACCTGCCGCCCGACAAGCCCAACGACGATGCCTACGACAAAATTGAGCAGACAACGATCGAGTACGCGCGGTATCCCGCACAGGTCGTGCGCTCGAAAGCCGAGGAGTGGGAGGGATACCAGCAGCGCTTCCCGGCGATGCTCAACA
>JAJXXG010001049.1 GCA_021781255.1 Acidobacteriota bacterium | reverse complement strand
ACGAATTCCTCTCCATTCTTTAGCGACTGGCGGTTTCAGTGCACGAACTGTCTCTCCGGGAAGGAAGTAGTTCAGGCCGACCGCGAAACTCTGGCTCTCCTCAAGCCAGGCATGGATGCCGGGCTGGGGAACCTGCCGAAGGAATGGAATATGCTGCCCGTCTCTTATCGGGCATCATCTGTCTACTACGTCCAGCGTGATTCCTTCATTGTCTTCAAGAATGCAGACGTTGCCTTGCTGCTCGGCGCCGCACGGCGTGCAGACCTTGTAAAGACTCTGATGAGGCTGTACCAGTTCCCAGGCGGAGAACTCACCCATGATGAGGTTCTGCGCCAACTCGCAGCCAACGGGAGAACGGCAGAGACGAAGGCGTATCAGGATCTTTTCGAGATTCTAGGGTTTCTGCCGGCCGACAAGCATGCAACCATCGAGGGCCAGCTCACCAATCTGCAAGCGAAGTATCAGCAGGAGGGGTTTGTTGCGATTCAGAGAAGGGAGTCACCACGGCTCCTGTCTCAACTGGAGGAGAGTCAAAACTGGGCACGTCGCTATAACCCAATCCGGTTAGCGCTTGAGCATGCCTCCCTTTGCTCCGAGATCATCAACCGGGAGGGATCGGACCCTAGTCTGCCAGCGATTTCGGTGACCAATCCCGACATTCTGGACATCGAGCAGGAGGATGCCGCAGCAAGGCAGAATTACACCGGCCGCGTACGCGATTCACTTAATCGGCTGGGCCTTGACGAGATGGTGCTTATTCGTGGTCTGGACATCTGTGAATTTAGCTTCGGCTATTCCCGTGTCAGTTCAACGCCGTCCACCATGATTAAAGATCGGCAAATGCCGGTGAGACTAAAGGCGTTCGATCATGTCGAAGCCAACAAACGCCCGATCTACGTGTTGGAACAGAAGAACGAAGCAATATACGTCCGTCTCAATGAAGCTCGGATCATGACGTGGTTGGAGAGAAATGGCCTTCCGCTTTCCGACTCCGAAGCCCCAGCTAAGATCGGGGGAACGTACTTGCTTGAATATGCCGATTTTGGCCGCTTTCTCGAAAGCTACAAGGAGGGAACCTCCGGGCCGAAGACACAGCGCTCTGTTCCGAACTACATCTACCTGCTCCTGCACACGATGACGCATCATTTCACCCAGGCGCTTGTCGAATACTCGGGGCTGGAGCATGGATCTCTCGGCGAGTACATTTTCCCCGCCGACCTTGCGTTTCTGGTTTACCGGCGCGGTATGACTCCTGACCTCGGCAATCTCTCCGCGATGTGGCGCAACTATGGGGTCACGATTCTCGAGGATCTGCTCTCCGACAGAAGCCTTCGATGCGATGCAGGAAGTCTCTGCGATCAGCGCGGCGGTGCCTGTCCAGCGTGCATTATGGCTCCCGAGGTCGCCTGCGTTACCGGCAACAACCTTCTCTGCCGAGCCGCGCTGAACGGAGGTCCGGCGCCTGGTTGGGATCTCAGCAAAGACGAACTCATCGGTTACCTCAGGAGCTGAAAGGTGTGTCCTCACACTCGTACAAGCCGATAAGCGACGACCTCCTGTTCAGGTCTCTACGCTTCGACCTCCTGGGCGCCTCGCGGCTGCTTAGTGCAATCGCACTGGCGCCGAGCCCCCACCTGAGCGCGGGCATGATCGCGGATATGGCGAGGGACGAGGGAGTCTCCTCGGAGCGCACGCGCCGGCTCATCGACTCATTCGTTGAACTCAGGATTTTGGAACGCGCTTCAGGCGTTCTTACACGCGTTCTTTCGCAATCAGACGCGCGCGATGGTTCCATTTTCTTGCGCGGAGCAGCCAATGCGACTTTTGAATTCCGCGACAGCAATAGCGTTGAGATTGTCCTGAGCCCGCCACTGCACCCGTCCCGGCTGATGGAAGTCTTACCTAAACAAAAATTTGGATGGGCACGCCTACATAACACACGCGACGCGCTCATCGCTCTCGCATCGACGGCAAGGAATCGGTTGGTGATTCTCAGCCCATTTCTTGACGAAATCGGTATGGATTGGGTGGAAGAACTCTTCGCGGGCCCATTCCCTGGAGTGGAGCGAACCCTCATTGTGCGCGGTACTGATCTAGCGCTGAGAGAACTCCTCGAATCAAGGCGTAGCGAGCACGCTCGACAAGGTATTAGAGTCTACCGGTACGCGATCGAGCACGATCCGAACACTCGAGATGCTAAGGTCGAAACCTTTCACGCCAAGATTGTCCTCTGCGACAATAGTGCGGCCTACATCGGCTCGTCAAACATGAACCGCGCTTCCAAAGAACTGTCGCTCGAATGCGGGGTCCAAATCGCGGGTCCCTGCGTCCGACCGGTTGCCACGCTTGTCGATTCGATTCTCGAAATCGCGCAGATTGTTTAGGAAAATGGGCTGTTACCGGAACACATTGTACGCATGGTATTCGAGGTTCTCGGGAAGCGGCCTCATTTTGACCTCGCGCGGTTCCCGGATAGTTTGACCTTCAAGCCGGTAGTATTCCTTGCCATTCTCAAACTCTTGACGAATCCGATCGCTCACGACCACTTTGCGTTCCGTCGGATCGACGGTGAGGTAGCCTCCGTCAAATAGGCGGTGCAGGTCACTGCGCATCAAAAGCCCATTTGAGAGTTCGTGTCGTTTGGACACTGAGTACGGGGTGATGTGGGCGGCATCCAACACAGGTAAAGTCCGCTCTCCCGTAAATGCACAACGTCGCTCGTAAACGTCTGTAATGAGAACTCGAAAAGATCCTTGGCCTAGCCTTGGTAGCACGATTTGAGGCTTTCCGTAACCGCCTGATTCAATCGCAGCGATCGTCGCGGTTGCTGTATCAACGTCCAATGGAGGTGCCGTCTTGAGTCGTTCTGCCACTGCGCTCCAAAGAGATTGACCAGGACCAGTTTCCGAATCGAAGCCTTGCCCCTGCTGGTTGTATCGACTGAATTCTGGAGGAGGCAGAAACCACAGTTCTCGGCTCCAGAAAAACGGCTCCGCCAACATAATGCAACCGACATTAGGGTTGTCAGCCGAATTCAACTTGATATGGCGATATTGTGCAATCCTCTCACGCATTTCCTGAAGAGACGAGACTCCATTGCACTCTCTAAATGCATCCCACGCCAGGCTGATAGGTAGATGAAGGAATCGGGTGAAAAACCCTCCACCCGCGATAAAGTTCAATGGCGCATGTAGCTTGAACAGCAGCAGCTCGCCAGGTTCCAGCGCTACGAAATTGGCAGTTGGGGATGGACGCCAAAAATTCACCTCATCAACGTTTTTACGCGCAGCATGGAGCTGATACCAATCGTTGTCGGTAATTGCTACGAAGATGCGCATTTCCCTTGGAGAAGTGTAAAGCAGCAGAGTGGTCCCCCTTTTGATTCAGGAGCAGCGCACAGCGAAAAGGCTCCGTGCTTTACCCTCACTTTCCAACTGCCGAAGCGCTCAGATCGTCTTTCTTGATCTATTCAGAATTCGCGGCAGATCCGTCTCCGGCACTCGATCTCGAACGAACGCCGCCACATTTCTTTCTCGTCTCAGTGCCCCCGCTTCAGGCAACGGGCCATGGCAGAGGCGGGAGAACCTGTCAAGGGTCTCCGCTGCGCTGCGATGAACGGAAAAGCACCCGCCCTTGACAGAACCTTCCACCTCCGCCCGTTGCAAGAGCCATGAAGCGGGGGCACTCAACGAAAAAAATTTGGTTTGGGTGCTCTTGCTTCCAAACGCCAATCGGCCCTTCGGGGCTTCATCAGGAGCATGAAATGCCAGTCGTCATTGACACGCAGACCGCAATCAACGCCGGAAGCCAGAACCATCGCACCGCGCCGCACAGGAAAAATGCGGCGCAGCGGAACAGCCGTAGCGATTCGCCCTATCAGGAGCGGACTTCCCAAAAGGACAATCCCACACAGGCAATCATCAAGCAGGCCGTGGATTACCTCGTCCAGCAGCTTGAGGCCGGACACAGCGACACGCTCGCGGCCTACCTCCGCACGATGGCCCGATTCCATAATTATTCCTTCGGGAACATTCTCCAGATCGCACGCCAACGACCCACCGCCACCCGCGTTGCCGGATTCGGGAAGTGGAAAGAGCTTGGCCGGTTCGTGAAACGCGGCGAGAAGGGCATCCAGATTCTCGCTCCGATCACGGGCTACCGCCGCCGCAAGGACGATTCCGAGGAGGAAACGGAAAGCAATCCGCAGCGAGTCCTAGTCGGGTTCCGCGCCGTTTATGTCTTCGATTACGAACAGACCGAAGGCGCGGACCTGCCAGAACTGAACCACACGATTTCCGGTGACGTGGGCGAGAATCGCGACCGGCTCATCGAGTTTCTAGGCCGGCAGAACATCGCGCTTGAATTCGACCAGAGCATTGGACCCGCCCTGGGCGTTAGCTATGGCGGCAGAATTGCCTTGCTTCCCGGACAGGCGAGGCCCGAAGAGTTCACCACTTTAGTCCATGAAACCGCGCACGAGCTTTTGCACCGCAGTGAGCGCCGGACGTTCACAACCAAAGTTGTCCGTGAGACAGAGGCAGAAGCCGTGGCGTTCATCGTGGGGCAGGCCGTGGGATTGGAAATGGGCACGGCCTCCAGTGACTACATCCAGCTTTACCACGGGAACGCATCCCTTTTGGCTGAAAGTCTTGAGGTCATACAGCGCACCGCGTCCACCATCCTCCGCGCACTCCGCATTGATGAAGCGGAGCAATTCGCAGCCGCCAGCTAACGCAAATCCGAGCGGACGCACCCGGATGCGTCCGCCTGCCTTCACGCTCGACAACCATAAGGAGATTCTCAATGACCATGATCGAGACGACCGCCACCGAGTACCGTGATCTTCCCGTGTCTCTGCTCTTCGAATCCGACACCAACCCGCGTCGTCATTTTGATGAGCCGTTTCTGAAGGAACTCGCGGAGAGCATCCGCATCCACGGCGTCCTCTCGCCCTTGCTTGTACGGCCCAAGGGCGAACGCTTCGAAATCGTTTTTGGCGCACAGCGCCATCGCGCGGCGCAGATGGCCGATGCTGCCACTGTACCGGTAAGCATCCGCGCGATGACCGACGCGCAGGTTTTGGAAGCCCAGTTGGTTGAAAACCTACAACGGCGCGACGTGCATCCGCTTGAAGAGGCGCAGGGCTTCGCCGCCCTGCTCAAATTGGACGAGCCGAAGTATTCCGTCGAGCAGATCGCAGCAAAATGCGGCAAGACTCCCGCGTACATCGCCGCACGATTGAAGCTCACCGAGCTTGTCCCTGTCGTTGTGGAAGCTTTCGCAAAGGACGAAATCGGCGTAGGCCACGCACTGCTCTTAGCGAAGCTCCAGCCCGAGCAGCAAGAGGACGCACTCTCCGCCTGCTATCAGGAGAGCTACGGTAACGGAAGTAAGCCGAAGCGAATACTACTTCCAGTGCGCCACCTCCACCAATGGATTGAGCAGAACATCTTGCTTGAACTCAGGTCCGCACCGTTCTCAAAAGAGAACGCGCAGCTCGTGCCGGAAGCGGGTTCCTGTATTGAGTGCCCAAAGCGGACCGGGCACAATGTTCTGCTGTTCACCGATCTCGGGGCCAGCCAGCCTGATTCGTGCAGCGACCCCAAATGCTTCCAAGCGAAGCTGGACGCGCACGTGATGCAGACCATCGCGGCCAAGCCGAAGCTGGTACAAATCAGCACTGCCTACGGACAGTCGAAGGATGGCAGCGCAGCGATTCCCCGAAACAAGTACGTCGAAGTTCGGCAGGACAAGCCGCAGCGGAAAGAGCAGCGAGACTGGCCTGAATACAAGGCGTGCAAGTACACCACCGAAGCGATTGTCACGGAAGGCACTGAGAAGGGCGAAATCAAGCGGGTTTGCGCCAATCCCGAGTGCCCGGTCCACCACCCGAAACGGCAACAGCAGCACACGCGCGCCGACGCCGCCTTCAAAGCCGAACAGGAGAAGCGCCGCCGCGAGGAGGCCATCGCGCAGACCACCGGGATGCGGGTGCTCAAAGCCATCGGCGATGCGGTTCCTGTCCGCCTGATGAAGCGCGATCTCTTGTTTGTGGCACAGCGACTGGTCGCAATGCTGGACGAGCGGCGGCTTGCCATCCTCATCCGGCAACACAGCATGGGTAAACCGAAGGATGGGGATGCCCAGGCGAAACTGCTGGCCGCATTTCTTTCCAAGGCCGAGGAGAGCAAGCTGGGCCGCATCTTGGTCGAGATGGTAATTCTAATTTCTACGCACAACCAGACGGACGCGGGACGGATTCTCCGAGATGCCGCCCAGGTATACAAAGTGGATGTGGATACCATCACAACGAAGGTCAAACAGGAGTTCATGTCGAAGGAAAAGTCGAAACCTGCCACAAAACTAACTCAACTGTCGCCATCCAAGCCGCATGCAAAAGCGGCAAAGAAATCAGTTGCGGCGTAGCTTCCAGTTTTGTCACAAGCACAGCGGAGCCTGGTGACAGGCTCCGCTTTTGTGTGGGTTTGGCCCGACAATCCGACCTGTCGGAGACCGTTCGACTACTCTTCGCGAAGCGCCTCTACCGGATC
>JAJXXG010001116.1 GCA_021781255.1 Acidobacteriota bacterium | reverse complement strand
GACGCCCTCGCCCGCCCCAACGCCCGCGACCCCGAAGGCCACTTCACCGGCATCCTCAAGCCGGAGTGGGAATCCGCGCTCGACGAGCTCTCGGCCATCTCCTTCGGCTTCTATCGCAAACACATCCTTGACGACCCCGATGTGGTCACCTACTTCGAGCAGTCCACGCCCGTCGGCGAGCTCGAACACGCCAAGATCGGCTCCCGCCCCTCGCGCCGCAAGGCCTCGCCCAACCTCGCCGACCTGCGCGCCATCCCCTGGGTCTTTGGCTGGACGCAGTCGCGCCTTCTCGTGCCCGCATGGTTCGGCGTCGGCTTCGCGCTCGGCGAATTCATCGAGCGCCCCGGCGCGCTCAAGCTGCTTGAGACCATGGCCCGCGAGTTTCCTCTCTTCATTGACCTCTTGCGCAACGTCGAAATGGCGCTCGGCAAAGTCGATCTCGCTACCGCGCGCCTCTACTCCTCGCTCGTCCGCGACGAGAAACTCCGCGAGCGCATCTACGACATGTGCGAGGCCGAGTTCCACCGCGCCGTCCGCGCCGTCCTCGCCGTCACGCGCCAGAAGGATCTGCTCGAAAAGAACCAGGTGCTCGCCCGCTCCATCCGCCTGCGCAATCCCTACGTCGATCCCATGCACCTCATTCAGGTGGACATGCTCCGACGCAAGCGCGCCGGCGAAGACACACCCGAAGTCAACCGCGCCATCGCCGCCACCATCAGCGGCATCAGCGCCGGCCTCCGCAACACCGGCTGAGCACAGTTTCGCGCGAGCACAGGGTTACAGATTTTGTGTGGGTGGCTGCTCCGGGAGCGTTCTCAGGCTTGCGTTTCATTGTTCCCCGGCCCGGAAAAGAATCTGCAATGCTGGCCTGAGAGATTTTGGGCGGAGGAGTGCGCCGCAAAGGAATGATCTCAAGTTCGTAACCGTTGCATGGGCTCGCTGAGACAAGCTAAATCCCAGGTCTCACCATCGAGACCTGGGATTTTTTGCGCCAACTTACGGCTTGCTGTTGTAGTACACCGTGCTGCTGAGCGCACCGCCCGCGCCGGTGGTGCCGGTCAGCGCCTGCCCCCCAAAAATCAGGAAGCGCGGTGCGTTTGTCGTGGAGACAAGCGGGCTGGTAAATCCGGCAGCGTTGTACACGTTGGCTGTCGGATCTGTGGATCCGGTAAGGCCGTTCCACGAGTTCAGAGCGAGGTTTCCGGTGTTCGTTGCATTGATCGTGGAAGTCTCCATTTCACCGGAGCCAGCGCTGCCATTGTAGACACCTTCGCCTGAAATGACTTGCCCATATGCAGCGAAGAGCACTCCCTTTGCTCGATCATGGATTGTCGAGTTCCCATTCTGTACCCATGTCCCAACCGCACCGCGGAGCGCGTTTGCGTAATACACGGATTTGTCTCCAACGCCTTGCTCGTTCGGCGGAACTGAAGAGTTTGGGTCGCCGTTGATGTAGTAGATGATGCCTCCGAAAACGAACATCGTTCCGAAAGCCCTTGGCGTCGGAAGGCTGTTTGTGGACGTTGTCCACGTTCCGAGCGTGCCGTCGGAATTGACCAGCGCGGAATAGACGACGCCCACCGGCACTCCATTGGTGTTCAGGCCCCCCGCTGCGTACAGATACCCGTTATGCACGGTGGCCGACATGCCAAGCAGCGGCTGAGGCAGTGGGTTCGTGAGCGTGGTCCATGTGCCGACCGTGCCGGCAGTCGAATCCACGCTGGCGACATAGACCGTGTTGGTTCCACCGTTATCGGTTGCGTTCACCTGCCCGCCGATAACGTAGATAAACCGCTTGCCCACAGGCACCAGCGAATTCGTATCGTCCGCTTCGGCCATCGCATGATGCGCAAGCGTCGTGGGAAGCGGATTCGTCGCAATCGTCGTCCATGTGGTGTTTGTCGTATCGCCCACCGTGCCGTCCTGATTCAAGTTGTTCGCCCAGACGGTGGTTGTGTTGGCGCTGCCGTCATAGCCTCCTGTGATGATCGCGAAGGCGCTGCTGCTGCTGCTCCCTGGCACGGCCACGGCGCGAAGCCCCGTCATCGGCTTGGGCAATGCCATCGTCGTTGACCAGCCCATCGCGCTCGGGTTGAAGGTCAGTGTCGGGACCAGGTTCACAGCAACTGCGTTACTCGTCCCGCCAGACGTAGTGACCGTAACGCTCACCGTGCCGGGGACGGTGAAGCTCGTCGATGTGCTCCCCGCGGGAACCGCAGCCACAACTCCAGTGTCGGACCAGACTGAAGTCGTTGGCACCAGATCGACCGAAATGCTGCCCTGTGTGAAAGTAACTTTGCCCGGCGCGGCCTGGAAGTTGCTGCCGTTAATCTCAATCGGCAGGCTCACAGGGCTCGAGGGCGTCGTTGAACTGTTAATGTTCTGAATTTGTGGCGCAGGCGGCGGAGATGTAGTGTTGCTGCTGCCGCTACCACCACCGCAACCGGAAATTAAGGTTGCCCCGGCCGCAAGCACGATCGCGCCAAGGGTTAGATGCCAATTTTGTTGTCTCATCATGTTAGATCTCTCGCTTAATTCTGTAAGTTCCCGTACTTACAGAGTCTTGTAGTGTATTGCCTGTGAGTCTTTCGTCTATCTCAAGGTTGCGTTTTTGCCGTAAGCTGTACCGGCGCAAGATGGAACGTACCCGATGATATTGCCTTCGAGAATGCGAACTTACACTCGCGCCTATATGCCTAAACCCCTGCATTAGTGATTAAACTAGTTTCTGTCGCAAATAAATACATTACATACGTACCGGAAGTTACCAAGGTAGGCATCCCCGCACTTGCTTTAGTGCGGCCCGAGGCGCTTGGGCGATCCGCTCCTGAGAGGCCTGAGGCCGCGGCTGCCGCATCGGCTTGCTGAGGTATGCGCGGTCCCAAATTACAGAATTCGGAGCCCCGAAAAGTGCCCTTTGTCCGCATTCATACCCGCTCGGCCTTACCTGGCCGCGCTGCGGGGTTGGGCATCGAGCGCGTCCACGATCAGGAACTCGATTGGCCGTTTCTCCGGCAACAACTCCAGCCCGAAGCGCTCGCGCAACACGGCTTCGAAATCTCCCGGCCTGTTCGTATCCCACTCAAGGTCGCCGCTGAATTTCCCTGCGGGCGCGTTATCGAGCACCACGACCTTGCCCAGCAGTCTTTCTACCTGCGCGCGAAGCTCCTCCGCGCTGCAAGCCGCGCACGACAGCTTTCCCGACTCGGCCTGAAACATCATTGGCGCCTTCCGCGCGGGAGCCAGCCTGCCCGGAAAGCCTGACAGAGCCACAACCTCGGTCAACCGCGTTTCCCGCCGGACGCGAATGCCCGCCGCAGCTTGAACAGCCGCCTGAAGCAGCGGCTTCAGCGACTCCGAGTCGCCGTTTGAAACCCACGCCTGCACGGAGAACGCATCCCTGGCCAGATACGCGGGCATCTCGATGCGGGCCGCCGAAGTTCCGTAAGACACTGCCAGCAGATCCTTGAGCAAGCTGCCGGTGCTTTCAAATTCATTCCCGCCGCCCGCGGCGCTCCCGGCTTTGTCAGCGTGCCGAACCACAATGCGGACGTCTGCATCCACCTCGGTCTTGGGCGGCCTGTTGATGAGCATGCTGTGGGAGAGCTGCCAGCGCAGGTCAGCAGCCGCGGGGGCAAGCGGCAGATCCTCTTGCGAGAGCAGCGCATTGAGCACCGCGGGCGTCACATTGGAGGGGAACGTCACGGCGGCCAGCTTCCCGTCGCTGCCGATCAGAACCGTGCTCGGATAGCCCGGCCCGGAGAACAACCTGTCCGTCGCGCAATCGGCATCGACCGCAACCGTTCCTGCCATCGGATATCTGGTGAGAAATAGCTTCACAACCTCGGGCGTCTCGCAGCTCATGGCAACAAAGTCGATGCCACGCCCGCGAAACTGCTCCGCCAGCTGGTTCAGGTGAGGGATTGCCGCGCGGCACGGCGCGCACCATGTCGCCCAGAATTCGATGAGCATGGCGTGACCAGCGATAGGAATATTTCTCGGTCCGGCAAGCACCGAACCCAGGTGCAGCGCGGGGACCGGCTGACCGAGGCGAATCTGCGCCTGCGCTCGCCCACCAGTGCAGCAGGGAATGACCAGAAACAGAACGACCCATGCCGCACAGCTCAGAAATGCCCGTGCCATGGCTGCGAACCTCCCCGAAGCAGTGAGGGTGCAAGCGTCCTTATTCCACGTCAGGCATCATACCGCGGGCGGCCTGCTGGCGCCGCGCGGCAATCGTCGCGACCAGCCCTGCTCGGGACGTTTGTGCGACCGCCGGCCACAACCTGTCCCCAAACGCAAAACGAGGACAGGGATCGCTCCCTGCCCTCGCGTTTGTTCACTCGATTCTGCCGGAATCGGGCGGCCTATCGGTTACAGCGGCTGAACGTCCGCAGCCTGCCAGCCCTTGGGCCCCTTCACCACGTTGAACTGCACGGCCTGGCCTTCCTGCAGACTCTTGAAACCACTCGAGTTGATCGCCGAGTAGTGCACGAAGACATCCTCGCCGTTCTGGCGCGAAATAAAGCCGAAGCCCTTCGCGTCATTGAACCACTTCACTGTACCTTGTTCCATTTGCTTCTGTTTCCTGAATTGAATTGCGCTGGATGAATCGGAGCGACCACTGGCAGAATCTTGCTTGGTTGGGCGAGCGCTGCTCACGCCCGGTTCGGCTCTAACGCTACACCCAGTGTAGCACCGATCAGGCAGAATTGCGCCCTTAAAACCACCGCATTGCCCACGGCCGCCAGTTTTTGCCTCCTGTAAACAATTCAAAATAAGAACCCTATGCTGCCACCCCTGGCTGTGATACCGTAAAGGTTCGTAATGCCCACCGATCCTGTTCCTGGCCTGCTCGCGCGCGCCGCTGAGGCGCTGGAGGCGGAGTTCGGCTCGCTGCCGGCCTTCGATCCCGCTCCCGAATCCGCTGCCAGCCCGCAGGATATGGAGGCGATTCTCGCAGCAACAGCGCACCGCCTGGGCGACAACTATCCTTATTTCCACCCGCTCTACGCCGGGCAGATGCTCAAGCCGCCGCACCCCATTGCGCGCGCCGCCTATGCCCTGGCCATGGCCATCAACCCCAACAATCACGCCCGCGACGGCGGCCGCGCCAGCTCACAAATGGAAATCGAAGCCGTGGCGGAAATCGCCCGCATGTTCGGCTGGGCAGACACTTACCTCGGCCACCTCACCTCCAGCGGAACCCTCGCCAACCTCGAAGCGCTCTGGGTCGCCGGCCAGCTTGCGCCCGGCCACCGCATCGTCGGCTCCGCGCAGGCGCACTACACCCACCAGCGCATCTCCGCCGTCCTCCAGCTCAGCTACTCCGCCATTCCCTCAGACGCCCGGGGCCGCATGGACCTCAACATGCTTGAGGCCGAACTGCGCAAGGGCGACGTGGGCACCGTCGTCGTCACCCTCGGCACCACGGCCATTGGCGCCGTCGATCCGCTGGACCAGATTCTCGACCTCCGCCAGCGCTACGGCTTCCGTATTCATGTGGATGCCGCCTATGGCGGTTACTTCCGGCTCATTCCCGAAGCGCTGGATGAACCGGCCCGCAAGGCCTATGCAGCCATCAGCCAGGCGGACTCAATCGTCGTCGATCCCCACAAGCACGGCCTCCAGCCCTACGGTTGCGGCTGCGTGCTCTTCCGCGACCCCGCCGTGGGCCGCTTTTACAAGCACGACTCACCCTATACCTATTTCACATCAAAGGAGTTGCACCTGGGCGAGATCAGCCTGGAGTGCTCCCGCGCCGGCGCTGCCGCGGTGGCCTTGTGGGCCACCCAGCAGCTCTTGCCGCTCACGCCGGGCGGCACCTTCGCCCGCGGCCTGGCGCGCGGGCGCGCTGCCGCCCTCGAGCTGGACCGGCGGCTGCGCCAGGGCAAGACCGCGCGCTTTCTGCCGCTGGCGGCTGGTCCGCCCGAGCTGGATATTGTGGTCTGGCAGCTCAACGCCGACTCTTCCGAGCGGGTTTCCGAACTGGCACAGAAGGTTTTTGTGGCCTGCGCCGCAGATGATTTGCACCTTGCCCTTGTACAATTGCCGCAATCCTGGTTTCGCCCGGCCGGCACCGGCAGAGACGCAAGCGGTCATGTGACCTGTCTGCGCAGTGTGCTGATGAAGCCCGAGCACGAGGCATGGCTTGACAGGATATGGGTAACGCTGACTGCGGCCTGTGCGAAGGTCGAGGAGGGGTAAGAACCGGTGACTGACGGAACTGTAGCCGCACCCTCCAAAGAAAACGTTCTCATGCAAAGCGGCGATTGTTCCGTCAGCATCCTCCCCGGCCTGGGCGGGAAAATCGCCTCTATCCGCATTCATCACAATGAGTTACTGCAGGCCCCGCTTGCTCCTCCTGGCCCGCGAACACGCGCCATGGCCTTTGAGGCAAGCGACGCCAGCGGATGGGATGAGTGTCTTCCTTCTGTCGCCGGCTGCACGGTGGAAACCTCCGCCGGCCGCGCTGAAATCCCCGACCACGGCGACCTCTGGCGCGTGGCCTGGGAGCAGGTCGCGTCGGGTCCCGATTTCGTGACATTGCG
>JAJXXG010001051.1 GCA_021781255.1 Acidobacteriota bacterium | reverse complement strand
CGAAGAAGGCCCCAGCAAAGAAGAAACCGGCCGTAAAGGCACGCGAACCAAAGGCGCAGGCCGTGAGCCAGCCGCTTCCTCGACCCCTCCCCGTGCAGGGAGTGCGGACAGTAGACGAGGCACCTCCGTCCGTGATCGATCCGGCGGCTTCTTCGACCGAATCAACGCTTTCCTCGACCGCAAGCTATAGCAATGAGCCTCACCGGCTATCCCCTGAGGCGGAGGAACTTCTGCGCGGTGTGCCTCAGTTCATAGGCGAGGCAGTTGATGAGCAGGTAGAGCCCGGCGCAAGCAGCGCCGATGTGCAGCACATCGATGACCCGATGGCCGCGCTCATGGCTCAAGTAGCCTTCGAGGAACAGGAAGTCAAAGACTACCTGTGCGAGTTCTTTGATCGGCTCTCGGATCGTTTCGATTCCGATCATTGGATGCTCACTGATCGCCAAGCGAATTTGCTCGCCAAGCCTTCGGCAATGATGGCGAATGCCCTGTGGGCGAAGCTCATGGCAATCATGCCGGATATTCTCGGTCGCTGGTGCGAGTCCACTCCCGGGGCGTCCGCATTTCTGCTGGCGGTCGGGATCGTAGTCGTTCCCAAAGTTACCGTTCAAGTCAAGCTGTCACGCGAGCGGAAAGCTGGCGCGAAAACGATGCTCCAGCCCGGCACATCGCACGGACCGGTGCCGGTCCAGCCCGCCGCTCCGCGTCGCGGCGGCATGCTCTACACGGAGGGTAAAGCAGAATGAAGCTCATCGAAGCAATCGCCAAGATGGAGGGATATGGAGCAGATCCCGAAAACATTCCCACCCGGCACAATAACCCGGGCGATATCTGCGCCGGACAGTGGGCGAATGCCCATGGCGCGGTGCCGGGTGCAGCCGATCCGGCGTCCAAGGATGCCCATTCATCTCACTTCGGGGAAACCAGTCCGTCCCGGTACGCCGTCTTCAAGCAGCCCGTTGACGGATGGGATGCTCTGCGCACATTGCTGACTGAGCACTACCTGGGCATGACTCTCGCATCGGCCATTTCGAAGTACGCGCCCGCCACCGAAAACGACACCGACGAGTACATCGCGGCGGTGTGCAAGTGGACCGGGCTCTCACCTCTTTCCACTCTCACCGCTGAGAATATCGGATGAAGGACAGAATCATTGTCTGGTTCATGCGCCGGCTCTCGCCGTCTGACCGGCTGGTGCTCACGCATGAGCCATTTGTCAGGGTGCTTCCCTTCCGTCTCTGGCTGCCTTGGATTGGGATTCAGATAGCGAAACGGTACGCCGTAGGGAGCGATTAATGCGCGGCTTCATCGACGGTGAGTACCAGGACGGTGAAGTTCGCGGTTGCACCTTCATCGCCGGTGTGCGTGGAATGGGCAAATCTACCGAGATGGCGAGGCTCATCTCTCTTTGCGCGGGCGGTGCGATCTTCTGGGACCCGGTGGCCCGGCATGGGAATCTCATGCCGGGCGGGGTGCTTATTCATCAGCCCGGCGATCTGGAGAGGTACCTTCGCGTAAACCGCGCCCGCCGCTTCCGCGTCGTTTATCAGCCTCGATCCGGGGATGTGGATGAGCATTTTCGCGCCGTGTGCCGTACGGTTCGCGCGTTCGGATGGATGGTTCTGGCGATTGATGAAATAGACATCGTGAGCGGCGCTCATTGGGGGCCGTCTTGGATGTGTGCCGAGCTATATCATCTGGTCAATTTCGGTAGACATTGCAGGGTCTCTCTCCTGGCCACCGCCCGCTATCCCAACGCAGTTCCGCGCGGCTACACATCGCAGTGCACATCTATGCGCCTCTTCCGAACTACCGAGCCGAAGCACCTTCGTTATTTCGAGGAGTACATCGGAGCCGAAAATGCCTCAAAGCTCCGTTCCCTCCCCCCTTATAACTACCTTTTGTGGAGCGGAGAGGGACATCCGAGCGAGATTCACTCGCACGCGCTCAAGCTATAGCTTCTTTTTTCGACTTCCCGCCAAGCTATAGCTATCTTCTCGTAAACAAATCCCCAAAATTGTTGTTCGATTACTCATGCGAAGCACAGTCGTGGCTGACGCGGGGCGAGGAGTTCTCTCGCCCCAGCTTCCAACTCACAACAGGAGAGAGCATGTCCATCAAGTCGATTCTCGTCACCGCCGTCATCGCCCTGGCCGCCATCTGGGCGAGCAATAACGTGACCTTCATCAAGAACATCGTCGGCTAGGTCAGGGTTACGCCGGTCTTGCAAGAAGATCAACCCCGGCAGGGCCGGGAACATTTGCGCGGGTAGAACCCCAGCGAGGTACAACAACGTGGCAAGTCTCAATGCACGCAACAGGCTCATGAAGCCTTTCGTTGCCAATTCGAAAATCGTCTTCACGCTGCCTCTTGGCGGCAAGATTCGCCGCGGTACGCTGGTTCTCCAGGGCCAGATCGTCGTGAGCGGGGTCACGACCAGCGGAACAGTCGTCGGCGAAGGCGGTCCGGTTAATCTCGCCCAGCGCGTTTACGTGGTCGCAACGCCTTCGGGTGGATCGCGCTACCCTGGCGGAAAGATCGTTGACGTCGATCCCCGCTCGCTGTTGCGGTTCGCTGTGCGGCAGCGCAGCGGAAAGTTCTTCGCGGACCAGGGCGGATCAACGCTCGGAGGCGGCGCTAATGGGACGTACCCCATCTATCTGGCCATCCCGATTTATTGGGCCGATCCCACTCAGACCAACCCCATTGGCTCCGGCCTCAACACGGACATCGATCCCGGCACCGGCCTGCCAGTGTATGCGTCCGTGCAGGTCGAGCTTGACACCGGCAGTCTCGCTTCCTGCTTCACTGGTAACAACGGAGTGGTCGATTACACCGGTCTCACCGTGCAATGGGTCGATGATCGCGTTGCCGTCACCGGCGACACGGCAATTGTGTATCAGGAGAGCCATCAGGCGCTGATTGCTGCGACGAACAAGCGCATGCTGGATGAGGCGATGCCACAGGATGGCAATTTCCTCTCCTGGGACATCTTTGCCGAACAGGGCGCCGCAAAGACGCTCTCGGATGGGCTGCTGAATCGGATCGTTGTCAGTGGTCCCACGCTCGACTTCGACAAGTATGCGCAAGATATCCGGCAGACCGCGCTGGATGATGAGTGGTACGATCCGTCGCTTACCGCGACGGGGATGTACCCCATCGACTTCACGGATGGCGCGAATCTGGCCAACAGCGTTCCCGCCTCTGGGCTGCAGATTTATTTCGACGTCAACAACGTCTCCGGCTCGAACCTTGACGATCTGCTCTTCTTCACCCGGCGCGCATTTGTTCCGGCGCCGGCACCGTCGAAGAGCGGCAACTAGGGACCGATGCTCCTGCTCGCTCTCGTGGCCGTCCTGGCCCTGCTCGCCTTGCGCAGCTCGCAATCTGCGCAAGGCGGCATCCAGCCGGCGAATCAGCCCTTTGCCCCCCCTCCCCAACCAGGAGCGGGCGGAGGGCTGAACGCGATGGAGCAGGCCATCGCTCAGTACGAGGGTTTCAACGTCCCCGGATCGCTCGCGCAGCGCACACATAACCCCGGAGATGTTGGGACCTTTGGCGGCAACGTCGCCAGCTATCCGAACGATACAGCCGGATTCGGCGCGCTCGGAAACTGGCTGCAAAGCAAGGCATCCGCGAACCCGGGATGGGATTTTTACGACATGATGACCTACTACCTCACAGGCGACACCATGGGCACTCCCGCACCCGGGCAGAACCCAAATGCGTATGCCGAGTATGTAGCGGGACAGCTCGGCGTAGATCCCACCACGCCGGTTTCGCAGGTGTTAGGGGGCAACGCATGAGGCTGATTCTTCCAGACCAGATGTATCCAAGTTCCTCGGGCAGCTCGGGCGGATCGGGCAGCTCGGGCGGATCGGGGTCCGGCAGCAGTCGACAGACCAAGCCCCAGGCTCCCGTTGTGGTGAACCGCAACATCCGCGTCTTGATCGCTGCTGCCAATACCCCGCAGTCCGTGCCCGGCATCCTCGTCCCGCCTGGCATGGCCGTACGCGTTCGCGCCAACAATGGCACCGTTGCCGGCAATACCGCGGTGATCTTCCTTGCCGACTATCCCGAGAAGTTCGCGCTTGGCCAAGGAACGCCGCTGGCGCCTCTTGAGGATGTTCTTTGGCCGGTTGGAAACACTGCCGCTATCTGGGTATACGGCGCCGCTGGCGACGGCGTTGTGATCTCGATCATCACGCCATATTCCACGTAGGAGGAGGAACCATGGCAAGAGGAATCATTTCGCAGCTCGAGCGGCTGATCGAAGGCGAGAAGCGCAAGCGGCGCGGCAAGAAGAAGACGGCGTCCAGGATTAAGAAGAAGCGCACCGGACCGCGCAAGAAGAATGGGGAGTTTCGCAAGCGGCGCTAGCGAGGGAACCTTGGATTTCGAAGAGCGTGGGGCCTCGGGACGAAAAACATCCGAGGCGCGGGCAGAAGCGGGGGCCGAGGAGAAGGCATAATGCTGAACTGCATTTCCCTGTGGTTACATGGACCAATCAACAGAAGCAAAGCCACAACGGCAAGAACCAACACAGGCGGCGTTTTCTTTGGACGACGGGGAAGGCGCCGCCAGTGGGACCGAACGAAAACAGGCTTTCTATCAGTCATCGAAATGGGATGATCTCTCGGTCGGATGTTATCGTCACACGGTTCGCTTGGCCCCAGATGAAGATCGACGGCCTTAGATCGGTTATGACGATGTCTGAAGGTGAGCATGAGAAGTCAAGGTCAACGACGCGCGGAAACTGGCAATTCCCTTCGCGTAAAGCAACAGGGTATTCAGCGCGAAGGTGGATCGTTCCGTGTACGGAATTTGTAATTTGCGCGGTTTGTCCGGGCAACAGGGAGAAAGAGTCGGACGTTCGGCATCCAGTAAGCGCGGCGAGACCGACGACACACAGAGCTATAGCTAGCTTCATGGCGGGATTCTAGCACGGGAAGGTAAGGGATGAGCGTAGAAGGCGATCTCGATGACGGCGCGATGACGATTGTGGCGCTAGGACTTGTGCTGATCGGTGCCATCGTTTATATGGCGTGGAAGAAAATATCCATTCCGGTCGCCGCATATCCCTACTCCGTATGGGGCTCGCTCGCTACCGGAGTAGATTCGCTTTTTGCCGCCACGCCGCTCGCGGGAGGCAAAACGCAAAACGCCATCGATCACTTTCTCGGGGGCGTTTCCTCTTGGCTCTTGGATAACACACCAAATCCGGCAAAATCTTCGAATTGGGCGAGCTATGCGAGCCAGTATGACAACGGGGTTGATCCATCAACTGTGGCGACTGGGAGCTGATATGGGCGATGCAATCAAATGGCTGGTGATCGGGGTAATCGCCCTGGTCGTTGTTATGTGGCTGCGCAATGGCGTGAACGCCAGCGTACAGCCGAACGGATGGGGCAGCGGCATGATGTACGGCACCGGAAGTTCATGGATGAATTTGTTCTCCCCTTACCAGCCGCGCAATGCATCGATGTTTTCCGCGAGCTACGGCAACCCCAATGGTGGCGGCTTCAGCGTGCAGGGCGGATTTTAACGAGGGACCATGGCATCTTCTAAAAATGGTGTTTTCTCGACGGGATTGAGCATTGTTGCGGTTCTTTTGATTGCCTATCTCGCTTACAAATGGCTGATGGCTCCGAAGCAAGCGAGCGCAGCGGCGAATGGCTTGGCCGCGGGCAGCCCCATGGCGAGCTATGGAGCCCTCAACGGACCGGCACCGGGCAATCCGTTCGCAACCCTCCTGGGCCGTCTGCTCGGCGGTCAAGGCAATCCGCCTCCGATGCAAAAGCCGGGGATCGGAGGCATGAGCGTGGGCGGCGGCGGCGGTTCATATCCGTCTATTGGGGGCTTGCCTTACGGCCTCCAGAGCGCGATCTCCGCTATCACCAACTACAACTCGATGGCCAACAATATGCCCCTGGCAGAGCTGGGAGGCCAGTCCTTGGCCACTTACGATCCGCTCGGATCGCTGGGCAACGATATCGGTCTCCAGTCGTCCTATGCGCCATATCAGATTCTCCAAGGGATTACCCAGCCCATCGACTGGGGATCGTTTGGGGGAAGCAACGGACTGAGCACCACGTCGGTTGACCTGGGCTCGCTACCGAGCGATCCAACCCAGAGTTTCGACGCAGGCCAGATGAGCGCGCCGATTGATTTCAGCAGCTACAGCGATCCGAGCCAGAGCGGCGGATTTTAAGGGGTGGAGGAGAGATGGAGCGTTTCGAGGTACTGTTCACCAAAATGGCGTTTATTCTGCTGGCCGCATGGGTGGTTCTGGCCGGCCTCGGCATGACAACGATGCCGGGAACCAAGAAAGAAAAGATCGCCCGGGCCGCGCGTCGGCGCGGTTATGGCAGCGTGTGGGCTACTCCGGTGGTCGCGGCTCCGAATGCTGAGAGCGATTTGGCGTTTCCGCCGGCGATGGTGATGTGAGCTGTCATGAGCCCCGAACTCATCGAAGCGATCGTCGCCATCATCGCGCTCCTGGGCACCTGCCTGGGGGTGCTGCTACGCCTCGTGTACCAGGTCGGCCAGTTC
>JAJXXG010000080.1 GCA_021781255.1 Acidobacteriota bacterium | reverse complement strand
CTTCTGCAGTTCGTCGTCTTTCAGGAAGAAGAGAATCCACTCCTTCATCAGCGCGAGAAACAGTGTGCGGTCAAAGAAGCTCTGCACCGCGCTCTTGTATGCCTCTTCACGCTGCGTCTTCCACTCGAAGATGTTCTTCCCCGCGCTTGCCATGCGCTACAGACCATCTGCCACACATTGAAATCCCATAAGTAGATCACCGCGTCCGTCGCGCCTGCGACTTACTTCAAACGGCCCTATCGAAACCGCTTCGGTCGGCAAAACAGCGCCGATTCTCGCCTCAACCACCGGGGGGCGGTCCCGATAGGGATCTAACGTTTACCAATACCTATCCAGAATGCTCAATGGGCGATTCAAAGTTTCCTCTCGGATCGAGGCCACAGCTAAGTAACGTGTATCTGGTCAGAGAATCTCCGACGGAGGATAAGTCTCATCTGTGACAACCACTATCTTCGGTAATCCGCCGAATCAGCAAACGCACGACACTTTGTATCGGCAAGTTTCATCCGAACGATATGGCTCCACTCTTCCTCACGGGTTCCGAGTTCTCCCAGTTCTTTGGCGAAGACAGGAACATGGCCATGGGTAAAGCAGTTGCCGTAGAGGTATGCGCCCACCGCCTGGAATCGACCAATATTCTCGCGGAAATTGAGGAGCAACGGAAACGGCTTCGCGAGCGAAAGATCGTGTGGGAAATCTGGGATGCGGCCGAGCTGGATCTCTTGCTCAAAGCCCAAGCAGAGATCGTGGATGACTTCTTTGGGCGCCCACACGCGGAATGTTCTGCCCACCGGAGGCCCTCGAAGCTCTGCGGAGCCGGATTACAGGACTCACGGTCGCCGAATTGAATAAGCCCTAACGGCTAGGATCAAGGTATGCCTGGCGCTTGACGAATTTCCATTCCGCACCATGCAGGGTGAATTCATCCCGGTAAAAACCAGTGTGGACTATAGTGGCCGGTTGAGACCCCTGCTGCCAGGTGACCATGATCATGGTGATCGCCTGCACGCGATTATTCGCTAATCGAGTAAGGATTGTGTTCGTCTGAAAATGCCGTGATTGGATGCCCTTGTTGATTTGGTCGTTCATCTGCATCGCAATGACACTGCGCAGTTCTTCACTTCCGTGCAACGAGACCGTAGGGGTCGCTGCCCCCGTATCGTATGCTTCCCAGAGCGCATCTTCCGTGAACAGCGACATAAAGCCGTCCAAATCTCTTCCATCGAATGTGTAGCTGTACTGATAAATGAGTCGAAGGATCGCCCGTTCATCCTGGCCGCCAACGGGTCCATCCGCCACCGTAGACGATTTCACCTTCACACTGGCTATGAGGAGCACAGCGCACACCAGCACTCCCGTGACCAAATATCGATGCGTCATAGCATTAATCCCCTCTCTGTTTTGCATTCAGCAGCCGAATTGTAAAGGCTGAACTGCTGATCCGCCGCAAAGTGACCCTTATTGCGCGGACCGTCCAACTTGCGGCGCGTAGACCCGATCTTGCCTTCCTGAAACACACGGCCAGCTGCGTCCTTCACGCAATAGCTGATCGTCTTCTTGTGCACGTCCAGTCCGATGAAGTACATAGTGTCAGAGGAGCCCTCCGAGGTTGCTCTCTGAATCTGTTCCAAACAACATCCAAAAGCTCGTAGTTATGGACACGAGCTTGCGCGCGTTGGCGCGGCGCTTCCTTTGAGGAGGCGCCAGAAAAACGTTGCTGACCAGCGATCCCGCTTAAGGCACGCTACTGCCCGCGTTATCGACAAAGCTCAACGGCCAGGCGACATAATCGTCGCCCTTCGCGGTAGGCGGAATGATGTACGTCTGGAACATAGCATCTGCGTTGGGAACGCTGCCCCAGCCCGACGAATATTGGTTCACCATGGAGCCACCCGGGTAGACATCTCCAGAGCCAAACCAAGTGATCTGGTCGCCTCCTCCCGCGGAGAGGACGATGGCGTATTGGGTGCCAGGGGTCATCGCCAGGCTTTTGCCGCCAACGGGGCTGATTTTGGTGCTGACCCATTGGGGATTGGGCGCATAGTAAGGCCCGAATGGAATGGCACTGGCGGGGATCATCCCCTGCCCGATCTCTATGCCGGACGGTAGCCCGTTGGTCACTGTCTGGATGCTGACGGTGACGGGCCCATTGGGGATATAACTGTCGTCTAGGTAAACACTGACGCGATCGAGGGTCCCGGATTGGCCGGCCGTGAAGGTCTGAGCCATCTTGGTGATGTTGTAATTGTTGATGTAAACGCCTGAACCGAAGGAAGGCCGGTAGGTCCATGGCAACGCTGTCTGCGCCTGGTCGAGCGTGTCGCTGGCTGCACTCGGGTAAAAGTTTTGGCGAAAGACGAGCGTGACGTGGTCATTGTCTGTGGTTGCGGTATACAAGGACACGGCAAGTTCCTTGCCAGACAGCGTCATCACGTTCGCCATTGTCGATGGGGGGTTCTGGTTTGTGTAGTTGTTTAGAAAGTTGGGGGTCACCCAGATGCCATACGGCGAGAACGTGTTCCAAGCCTGCGACCAACCAGGGTTAGCGGAGAAGTCCGTCTGCAAATAAACCCACGAACCTTTGCCCTGGTTGGGGTTAAGTGCGGTCCCCGGGCTCGCGTCCTCGGCACGGGCGTTCAAGGTTACTGCCCAATCGTCCATCCCCTCGGGTTGCACAGTAAGAGTCCCATTCCAGCCCCAACCGTTCACCTCGCTACCTTCGGTTGGAATGTTGCCTTTATGGCTCTTCCAGATTGCAGTGCGATAGGGGTCCAGGTTGAGGGTACCCTGACCCTCAAATGGGTTCGACTGGTAACTCCCACACGAGTGCACCATATTCATCTTGTCGCAGGACACGCTAAAGCTGTTATCCGTAATCAGTAGCCGGTGCTCGGTCAGGTTTATCAGGCTGACTGAAAACGTAAGAAACGGCCCTTGGACACCGCTGGGGCGGAGGTACACCCAAATGCCTTGATTTTGACCTGTGGCGCGCGTCGTGCTTTCCAGAGCCAGAGTGAGCATCAGGGCTGCCAGCAGAATTCTTTTTCGCAAACTGGACATGGTCATTTCTCCTTTCCCTTCAGCTGCTTTTCAAGTCCCTTTAGCTGCTGTTCAAGGTCGGCGCCGATCACATGCACTAGTTCGCGCTCTTGCTGGACAGGCTGTTCACCCGCTAGCGCGTGACCTACCATGTCATGAAGTACCTGCCAATCGGCGGGAGGGAGCCCCCGAATAACCGCCGCCAGCGCGAGCACTCCAGCACGGCGATCCGGAAAACGGTTCAGGGCAGCCCTGATTCTGCCGGCGCCCGCCTGCAATAGGAACTGCCGAATCTCTTCACGAACCGGATCTGTGACAGAACTGTTAGGAACTGTAACGGGAGCGCTGGAAGCGGAAGCAACCACAGTAGCCGCGGTAGGAGTGTACATGCCGCAGGTTGAGTCTGGGTCGGTAAGACACGCGGCCTTGGCAGCCAGCCAATCCCCCGGCCTCATGACCGTAATGGTAAAGATTGGCACTCTTCCCAAGTCGCACGTCTTAGTGCTTGTTGGTCCTGCCGGGCATTCCGGAGCAGGTAGCCCCCGCAGCACTTGCGTGCTTACCTCCACGAACGCGGGGCCTGCACTGGATCCATCAGCCAGTGATACGTGCTGAATGGGCCAGCCGGAATCGACCGCATCGCGATCTTCAAGCGGCACGACGTAGCTTGGCCCGCAAGCTTGTTTGCCGTTCCCACAGATACTGCCAGGAGTGGTGGCGGTGGGTTCAGTGGGAATGGTGTAGCTTGCTAAGAACATCTTTGCGCCGTCATCATTCTCGGCTTCGTCGCCATTTTCCTTTTTAAATTCTGTGATTCCTTTTGCCAATTCAGCTGCTGAGACGGCTTCTTCGATCCACGCCAGCGGGTTTTCCCATTCGACAAGCAGAGCGAGTGTGTGAAAAGCCGTGAAGGTAGAGCCTGACACCAGAGAGAAATAGCCGGATCCCGTCTGGGTGGAAGGTTGAATTCGATCCAGCCATAGGCCGAGGTCGACGTCTTGATAGTAGGTCCCCTCGCATGTGTTGTAGTAAGTCATGACACAGTACTGCACATTCTTTATGGTCCATCTGACCCAGCTGTGCGCGACGTATGCTTGCCGATCGTCCCAGGAAAACACCATCGAAAACGGCCGCGTCTGGGTGTTGTAATAACTTGGATCGTACTTCGGATTTGGGCAGTACTCGGTCGAGTTCGGGGAGCACGGGATTGTAGCAGGTTCAAACGCCTGACCCGGAGTTTTGGGGATGAATCGCGGGATGCCCACCGGAGCCAACATGAACGATTTCGCTGTATTCCGGTTCGTGTCCATCATCTTCTGTTGATCGGTCGCAGTGATGGATGAAGCCGTCATACTTATCGGGTCCCCTACGTTCGTGTCTTTCAGTTGAATGTCGTAAGGAGTTAGGTTGATGATCTGGACGACCACCGTTTTCTCGATGCCTTCGTGAACCACCAGGTCGGAATCCGTCGGCGGTTGGTCGGTACTCGTCGGTGTAGGACGTATGTACTGCCCCTGGGCTGCGATCCCCCCTAGGAGAAGCAAACCAAGGAAGAAAACAAGTCGTATGGGTCTTCGCCTCATAAGTACTCCTTTCAGGCGCGAAGTTGACCGCATCCATGACAGGTTCCGCCACACTCTGCTGCTGGCCCTTTTGCGTTGCGATGCCGCTCTGCGCCGGGGTCGCCAGTGGAAGCGCCCCCAGAAACACCGCAACAAGCGATAAATGTCCCATCTTGGAATTGCTTTTGTCATTGTCGTTCCCTCCACGCCGTGGCGGTGTGTTGCTTAACTTTCAACTGACGGTTTGCCGATCATCCGTCCGTGGAGTTCTAGCGCAACCCCTCCGCCGCACGGGGGCTGATCAGCATCCAGCCGTCCAGCACATCACGCACCGCGCGTGCCAGCTCCCGCGGCGCCTCGCGCTTGGTGAGGTAGCCGCGGGCGCCTGCCGCCAACGCCCGCCGCACATGACCGGGTTCTTCGTGTGTCGAACAGACCAGCACCGGGACGTTACGCGCACATAGCTCAGCCACCAGTTTCAGCGCATCGTCGGCACCGAGCGAGAGGTCTACCAGCGCAAGGTCCGGCAGTTCTCCGGCGGCGGCAGCGAGCGCCTCGTCCCGCCCGGCTGCCTCGCGGCACTCGCCAATGCCTTCTTCGGTTAGCACCAGCGCTAACTCATGGCGGACAGCAGCATGATCGTCCACCAGAAGGATGTGTGGCTTTTCAAGCGCCCTCATACTTCCTCCGTTGTGCCGGCACATCGTCGCTGGCCATGGACCCACAAGGAAGGTGCTACAGCAATGGGGCCTGCGTGGGCTCGTGTGACGCCACGATGATGGACGCGCTATACATCTTGCGAATCGTAGTGGCATTTCACTTCCGCATAGTCACCAGCTAGCGTTCACAACACGCTCGGCCCTCACGTTGGCGCGGCGTGGTCGGCCGGGCGACGACGCGCTAACGTGACGACGTCCGAGGTGCAAGCCGGCGGACTCTCGCCGAATCTTCTCACTACATCGTCGGCCGATTCGTTCCGTTGAGAACGATCGTGACGGGGTTGAGAATGTATTTCGGATCCGGTCCGCTGCTCGAGCCCGGATTGATGTAATTGCGCTGTATGAATTTGATGAGCTCGCCGGCCGGCACCAGCTTCTTCGAAATCTCGCGACAATGAGCCAGTCCGGTACAGTCACGAGCCACGTAATAGACGTAAAACAGGTCGGAATTCGCTGTACCGAAGTCCGCGGCGCTTCCTTTGAGATCCTTGTCATCGATATTCGCAACGCCGATGAGCTTAGGGAACCAGTTCACCGACAGGCTCGTGTAGGTCGCGTTCCCCGTCTCCTTGGAGAGCACTCCGACCACGGCGACCACCTCGCCGCCGTCAATCTGCGCCGACGCGCTGAGCTGGTAATCGGCGTCCTGCGTGTCGCCCAGGCAATCCATTGGACCACGAGGCACCGGATAGGGATCATCATAATCAAGGCAGTGCTGCCCGACGAGATCGAGTCTCTTGTATGCGCTGAAAAACGGGAGGCTCTCCACGTGTTCTTGTCCCCAGAGCGTGCGGACGGCATTCTGGAGATTCGTGAAGTCGTCGGTCAACTGGGTCTCATCGTAGTTGTAGTTCCCCGTGCGATCCGTGTATTTGGGGACTGGAAGCGGATGGTTGTACTGCCGCGCGCTCATGTCGCGGACGCGGAGGATCGCGAGGGGCAGCTGCTGACGCCACTGCTCACCCGCCACCGGGTCGTCCGGAATGGAGTACCGGATGTAGGTGATCAGATCGTCCGCCGAGTGGTCGAGCCCCAGCTTGACCAATTGGGGGGCGACAGTCTCCGTAAAAATGTCAGACTCGGAAGCGCCGGCGGCTATCAGCGCGTTGGTCATCTCTGTCTTCATGCCGTCATCGGACGTGATCACGAAATACGCTGGTCTGTTCCACGGTGCCTGGTCGGTCTGCTTTTCAATGACGACATTGTTGATGCTGTTGCCGATGCTCGCCACCATCATCCTCCGC
>JAJXXG010000024.1 GCA_021781255.1 Acidobacteriota bacterium | reverse complement strand
CATGATCCACCGTGGTGAGGCGCATCTGGTCATCGGCACCCACGCTCTGATTGAGGAAAAGGTGGAGTTCGACCGCCTGGGCCTGGTCGTCGTGGACGAGCAGCATCGCTTTGGCGTGCTCCAGCGGTTCCGGCTGATGAAGAAGCCCAACCAGGCAGAGCCGGATGTGCTGGTGATGACGGCAACGCCAATTCCGCGCACCCTGGCCCTCTCGCTTTATGGAGATTTGGACGTGAGCGTGCTGGATGAGCTGCCGCCCGGGCGCACTCCCATTGTCACCCGCCGCGTGCCCGACGAGCGCGCCGAAGACGTGTGGGACTTTGTGCGCAAGCAGGTGGCGCAGGGGAGACAGGCATATATCGTCTACCCGGTGATTGAGGGCACCCGGGATGACCAACCCGAGCTGGACTTCTGCCACGACGAGCCCAGTCCGGATGCAAGCACGCTGAAAAGCGCTGCTGCACCTGTGCGCAAGACGGTTCGCAAGGGCAAGTCCGGCAATTTGTTTCCCAATTCAACGGTGGGAGCCAATCCCGCAGCCAGGTCTGGCCTGAAATCCGCCGTGGAGATGCACGAAAAGCTGCGCACGGGACCACTGGCAGGCCTCCGCGTAGGCCTGCTGCATGGCCGTCTCGACGCGGACGACAAGGAGGTCATCATGCGTCGCTTTCAGCGGGGGGAGATCGACGTGCTGGTCGCCACCACGGTCATCGAAGTTGGCGTGGACGTACCGAATGCAACCGTAATGGTGGTGGAGCACGCCGAACGCTTCGGTTTGGCGCAGATGCACCAGTTGCGTGGCCGTGTGGGCCGGGGTGCGGCCAAGAGCTACTGCATCCTGGTGACCGGAGGGCGGGTTTCCGAGCAGGCTGAGGAGCGGCTGAACGCGATGGTCCGCACTCAGGATGGGTTTGAGCTGGCCGAGCTCGACCTGGCCATGCGTGGGCCGGGTGAGTTTTTTGGCACACGGCAAGCTGGCCTGCCGGACTTTCGCGTTGCCAATCTGGTCCGGGACCGGCAACTGCTGGAGTTGGCGAAACAGGAGGCTGCACGGTTCGCCAACGCCCCGGCCAGCGCGGCAGAGGGCACAGAGGCGGAGCGGGCGCGGGTGTGGTCGAGGCTGAAGGAAGCCTGGCAGCGACGCTATGGCCTCGTGGAAGCAGGCTGACGAACGCCGCGCACCCTGCGCGCTCCATCGCGCCTATCCTCCATGAAATCAGCGAAAGCACCGAAATCCCAAAGATTTCACCGTCAGCTCCATCACATGCCGCTGCACTGTCTGATCCGCAGCCAGAGTGGCGGCCAGAATGACTCATCGAAGGTCGTTGCCCCCAGGCTCGTATGCAAAACGAAGACGCTTACGCAGAAATCCCGCAAGATGTTGTAGTTTCGTAATCAGCATGATTGTGGGCAGCGGCATCGATCTGGTTGAAATTGGGCGCATCAAGCACTCTGCGGATCGCTATGGACAGCGGTTTCTCAATCGCGTCTATACGGCGGCGGAGCAGGCCTATTGCCTGCGTAAGCGCAAGTCTGCTGAGAGCTTTGCAGCCCGCTTCGCGGCCAAGGAGGCAGGCGCCAAGGCGCTGGGAACCGGCATCAGCCACGGCGTGAACTGGCTTGAGATTGAGGTGGGGCGGGAGCCGGGTGGAAGACCGACTCTGCGCTTTCATGGCCGGGCCGCCGAGATTGCGCGGCACATGGGGGTAGTGCACGCGGCACTGTCGCTGACCCATACCGCCGAACACGCCATGGCCAGTGTGGTGCTCGAGGATGGAAGGTAAATTCACCCATTTCTGCTATCCTCAAGGCGTTAACCTTTAACATTGCGCTCGCCCGAGGAAGGGGACTGCCGTGCCAAGCCGGAAAGAGATTCAGTGGTCACAACTGAGAGTTGGAGCCTTGGTCCTAACGGCATTGACGCTGCTGGTGAGCCTTATTTTTCTGCTGTCCGGCTCCACTGGCGGGCTGTTTGCCAAGAAACTCATCCTGCGCTCGTACTTTGATAATGCAGCGGGCCTGAAAAACGGCGCTCCGGTAACACTGCAAGGCGTCACTGTCGGCAACGTTATCCGCATTCGCGTGGTCCCAGAGCGAAACCCTACGCCGGTTGAGGTAACAATTCGCGTGGGGGTGAACTACCTGCACGACCTGCACGTAGATTCGACCACCTCCATTGCCCAAGCCGGGGTGCTGGGGGACAGCTATGTGGACATCGACTCCACCCGCGCCAGCGGACCGCAGCCCTCGGACAACTCCGAACTGAAGTCCACGGGCTCGCCAAGCATCCAGGATGTCATCCGAACCAGCCAGGGCTCCATTCAGGACGTGTCTGCTCTGATGCGCAAGATTGGCGTGCTGGTTGATACGCTGAACTCCACGCGGGGCACGATTGGATCCATCATCAATGATCCGGCCTTCTACACAAAGATCTCCCGAATCGCTACGGATCTTGAAAAGATTACGGATGCCATCAGTCAGGGGCAGGGTTCGCTGGGCAAGCTGGTGAATGACGACACCTTGTATGCCCACGCCAACTCCGCGATCCAGCATCTCGACAAGATGGCAACGGAGATGGACGAGGGCCAGGGCACCGCAGGCAAGCTGCTCAAGGACGATAGCCTGTACAAGAACCTGAACTCAACGGTGGCGAATGCAAACCAGCTGATGGCCGAGGTCAACTCCGGCAAGGGAGCCATGGGCAAGCTGGCCAAGGACCCAGTGTTCGCACAGAAGCTGGATGACACGGTTACGCGACTGGACAGCATTCTGACCAATATTGATCAGGGCAAGGGAACGCTCGGGCAACTGGTGCAGAACCGCGCACTGTATGACCACACGGACCAGACCATGGATCAGACCCAGCAACTGGTCAAAAGCATCCGGGAGAATCCCAAGAAGTATCTGGTCATCCGGCTCAGGATATTCTGAGCCTCGCTTTATCGCCCTTCTTGTCCGCGAAAGGTACGCCAGAACTCCACAAAGCTCTTAAGGCGAACGACCTGGAAGTAGTCGTTTGCCACCAGATAAAAAATGGTGGCGCCACCCCACACTACGCGCATGGCCTCTGGCCCAAGTTGATCGCTGAAGGGCAACGGGGCCGCGGAGAAGACCATGGCGAGCACGATCAGTGCCAGCTTCACAATGCCCATCACCAGGTTGATTTCCATCAGCTTGCTGGTAAAGGTTCGGCCTAGCCGAAAGCTGCGCAGCAGAGCTTGCGATGGGCTTGAGTCTTCCAGCACCAGCAGCAGCGGCGCCACGGCAGCAGGCCAGCTGATAAGCGCCCACAGCGTGAAGAATCCCAGTGACAGAAAAATCGCCCAGATGGAGTAGCCGATCAGATCCGCCTCGCCGCTGGGCGTAATGTGCGTGGATGCCACCCATTGCAGAGAGCGAAACCAGCCCCAGAAGGTAACGGATAGCAGCGCCAGCCAGGCAGCCTGCAGAGCGACCATGGATGCAGGCCGTAACCGAACGCCGGGCTCGAGTTGCTTTAAGACGATGTTGCGCCCGATGCCGGAAACCACAACCCAGACCAAAGCCGCCACTGGCACAAGCCAGCGGAGCACAGCAGTCACGTGCGGCTCATAGCGCATCCACGCATCGGCCAGCTGTACCACCGCAACCCATGGATTCTGGCTGTCAATATTGCTCAGCCCGGCAGCGTCCGGCGGCAGAACCGCGAGGATATGCTTGGCCTGCACCCAGCAGACCGCGAGAAACGGAATCCCGAACAGCCATCGCCAGGTGACCTCCAGAGCGCTGAGGGCCGGGCGCTTGAACACCCAGCCCATCTGGTCCACCAGCGTTTGTGTACCGCGCACCGGCGGCGTTCTGCTCACGGCTGCCGTCACTTCACCACCAGATTCACCAGCTTGCGCGGAACCACGATCACCTTGGCAATGGACTTGCCGGCCGACCGCGCCTGCACCTTCTCATCGGCCAGAGCCACAGCCTCAATCCGCTTCTGATCTGCATCAGCGGCGACGCGGACCACGGTCACCAGCTTGCCGTTGATCTGGACCGGAATCTCCAGCTCGTTTTCCCGGGCGAGTTCCGGATTGCTGACGGGCCACGGCGCACGCAGAATCGCGTCCTCCTCGCCCAGTTGCTCCCATAGCTCCGCAGCCAGATACGGCGCGAAGGGGGCCAGCAAAAGCACCAAAGTGCGCAGCAGTTCCTTCACCACGGGCGCAGGCACCTCGCCCGCCGCCAGCTGTGCATCGGCGGCCTGCATCTCGTTCACCAGTTCCATGATGGCGGCAACGCAGGTGTTGAAATGCCAGCGCCCTTCAAAGTCCTGCGTGATCTTCGCCGTGGTCTGGTGCAGCTTGCGCAGCAGGGCGGTTCCCGTTTGCGAATCTGCCGGGGCAGCCTGTGCGGCGCGCGCCACCGGCGCATACTTCGTAACCAGGCGCCAGACTCGGCCCAGGAACCGGCTTACTCCGGCAACACCGTCCTCCTGCCAGTCCAGATCGCGGTCCGGAGGAGCGGCAAACAGCGCGTACATGCGCGTGGCATCGGCTCCGTAGCGGGCAACCATGTCGTCGGGCGAAACCACGTTGCCCTTCGACTTGGACATCTTCGCGCCGTCCTTGATGACCATGCCCTGTGTGAAGAGCCGGCGTGCCGGTTCATCATTCGTAATCAGGCCCAGATCGCGCATGACCTTCGTCCAGAAGCGCGAGTAGATGAGGTGCAGAATCGCATGCTCCACGCCGCCGATGTACTGGTCAATCGGGAACCAGTATTGCGCCGTGGCAGGGTTGAATGGAGCGCTCGCGTTCCCGGCATCCGTGTAGCGATAGAAGTACCAGCTCGAATCGACGAAAGTATCCATCGTATCCGTCTCGCGCCGCGCCGGCCCTCCGCACCTGGGGCAGGTGACGTGGACGAAATCCGGCACACGGCCAAGCGGCGATCCACCCTGCTGCGTAATCTCAATCTGCGCAGGCAGTATCACCGGCAGCTGGTCATCCGGAACCGGAACCAACCCATCGCGCTCGCAATGGATCATCGGAATCGGAGTGCCCCAGTAGCGCTGGCGGCTTACGCCCCAGTCCTTCAGGCGAAACGTGACCGTCGCCTGCCCGAAGCCCTCTTTTACAGCCTCATCCTGCAGCTTCTTCTCCGCCACCGCGCAGCTGAGCCCGTTGTAAGCGCCAGAGTTCACGAGCACGCCATCCTCGGATGTGAACGGCAGCGCGGGCTCTTCCGCAGCTGGATCGGCTGGGGCGATGACGCGCCGGATCGCAATGCCATACTTGGTGGCAAATTCGAAATCCCGCTCATCGTGCCCCGGCACGCTCATGATGGCGCCCGTGCCGTAGTCCATCAGGATGTAGTTGGCCACCCACACCGGCACGCGCTCGCCGTTATATGGATTGAGCGCATAGCGGCCGGTGGGCACGCCATGCTTTTCAATGGTACCGATGTCGCCCGCTTCCTTCGCTTTCTTCTGCTCCTCAATTAACTGATCGACGCGAGCCTTCAGTTCCGCATCCAATGCGGCAAAGGAGGCTATCAGCGGGTGCTCCGGAGCAAGCTGCACACTGGTAGCGCCAAAGATGGTATCCACGCGGGTGGTGAAGACGCGAATCTTTTCGCCACTTCCCTCTACCGTGAAGTCCACCTCGGTGCCTTCGCTGCGGCCAATCCAATTGCGCTGCATGGTGCGCACTTTTTCCGGCCAGCCCTCCAATTGCTCCAGCCCGTCGAGCAGTTCCTGCGCGTAGGCTGTAATACGGAAGAACCACTGCTCCAGGTCACGCTGTTCCACGATTGTGTCGTCGTGGCGCCAGCAGCGTCCGTCCACCACCTGCTCATTGGCCAGCACCGTGGCGCACTCAGGGCACCAGTTCACCTTGCTCTGCTTGCGATAGACCAGCCCCTTCTCATACATGCGCAGGAAGAACCACTGGTTCCAGCGATAGTATTCCGGCAGGCATGTGGTCACTTCCGTGGCCCAGTCATAGCCCAGGCCCAGGCGCTGCATCTGCCGCTTCATAGCGGCAATGTTGCCCAGCGTCCACTCGCGTGGGGGCGTGTTGTTCTTCAGCGCGGCGTTCTCCGCCGGCAGGCCGAAGGCGTCCCATCCCATTGGGTGCAGCACATTGTAGCCGCGCATCCACATGTGGCGCGCGAGGGCGTCGCCAATGGAGTAGTTGCGCACATGGCCCATGTGCAGCTGACCGCTCGGATACGGCAACATCTCCAGCACGTAGTACTTTGGCTTGCCGCAGGATGCGGGCTCGGCTGCGTACAGAGTGGGGTCTGCGGCCCAGCGTTCCTGCCATTTCGGCTCGATTGTCGCCGGGTCGTAACGAAGTTCTTTTTCTTCCGCCATAACTTACCAGTGTAAATGGGGCATCCGCCTTATTTGGCGGCTGTCGCAATCAGGCTCTTCAACACGCGTACATTCCGCTCCTCGTCGCCCGGCTCATCCACCGGCGTCTCGGCAATAAAGGCGCAATGCGCAAACCGGGAGTCGTTGAGCAAACGCCGGAACGGCTCAACCCCCATCGTGCCCTGCCCGATGTGCTCATGGCGATCGAGCTTGGAACCGCGCGCGGCC
>JAJXXG010000408.1 GCA_021781255.1 Acidobacteriota bacterium | reverse complement strand
CTGAGCCCTCCCGTGCAGGCTTCTTCGCAATCGTTCTTTGGTTCACCGCACTCGTCTGGTTCGACTCCGCTGCCTTCTTCATCATCCAGAACTCGCCCGCGCTCAAGTCAGGAACATGGCACGGTTCCGCGCATCTCTGGCGCACCGGCTCCATCCATCTGCTGGCCGCGCTCGCCGCCGCGTGGCTACTCTCCCGCCTGCCTCTCATCGCTACGCTCGGCTCTGCCTTCGCCGCGCTTGCTGTCGCCTGCCTCTTTCTGCTCCATCCCGCGCACGCCGCCCCCGCCGCATTTCTCTATCCCATCGGAGTCTCCCTTTACTCCGTCGCACTCGTCGCCTGGCCGTCTTACCTGCTCATCGCCAGTCCTGCTGCGCGCGCGCGCCGCGCCGGAGTCATCTACGCCGTTGCAGGTTGGATCGGCTCCGCGCTCGGCATCGGAATGGCGCAGCACCTCCACCGCGTGCCGCTCGCCTTCATCGTCATCGCCGCGGCCGCCTTCGCTGCGCCGCTCTTCTTCACCACCACCTTCCGATACCGCCGCGAAGTTGCCGCCGTCATCCTTGTCTCCGCCGTCTCCTGGGGTGTTCACCGCATCCTGGTCGCGCGCCGCCCGCGGCCGCCCGCACCCTCGCTGACCGCGATCCAGCGCGGCCGCCGCGTCTATATCGCGGAAGGTTGCATCCACTGCCACTCGCAGTATGTCCGCCCCAATTCGCCCGATGTCGAAATGTGGGGACCCACCGGAAACCTTCAGGCCATCCGCCACCAGAAGCCCCCGCTCATCGGCAACCGCCGTCAGGGGCCCGACCTCACCAACGTCGGCAGCCGCCGCTCGCCGCTCTGGCTTCGCATCCACCAGATCGACCCGCGCGCGCTCAGCTATCACTCCGTCATGCCGTCCTACGCCTACCTCTTCCGTGGCAAGCCCGGCATCAACAACCGCGGCGACGACTTGATTGCTTACCTCTCCAGTCTCAAGAGTCCTGACAGCGCGCAGCACCTCCAGCAGGTCGCCGCCTCATGGCAGCCCTCGAGTGCTTCGAACGCCGCCGCAAATCACCTCAACGGAGCCGCGCTCTACGCGCACTTCTGCGCCACTTGCCACGCACCCAACGGATACGTCCGTACCCGCTGGCGCGGCAGCTTCAAAACGCTTCCGCCTGACCTCGCCACCGCGTCGCTCAGGCACATCCCCGCCGCACTCAACCCGACGCAGCAACGCCTCGCGCTTGCTAAAATTATTAAGTTCGGAGTCCCCAACACCGACATGGCCGGACACGAGTATCTTCCCGATGCGCAAATCATCGCCTTGGCCGAAGAAGTTCAGGCGATGCGTCGCACCGGCTCTACCCAAAAGCAATCCAAATGAGCTCTGACCACACCCCATCCAATCCCTGGCGCGGCCCCCACTACCGCAACGGCCGCTTCTTCAATCCGGACACTCCCAGCCAGCGCTTCTCAGAGTTTTTCAAGTGGGTCACCAACCGCAGGCCGGGACATTGGCGCGATAACATCCCCTCCGTCCCCGGCCCGCCGCCGCCGCAACGCGTCGAGGGCGACTCGCTCCGCGTCACCTTCGTCAATCACGCTACGTTTCTCATCCAGACCCACGGCCTCAACCTGCTCACCGATCCCGTCTGGTCCGAGCGCGTCAGTCCTGTCTCCTTCGCGGGTCCCCAACGCCACCGCGCACCCGGCATTCACTTCCACCATCTGCCCCCCATCGACGCCATCCTGCTCACCCACAACCACTACGACCACTGCGATCTGCCCACGCTGCGCAAACTTCTCGCCCGCGATAATCCCGCCGTCTTCTGCCCGCTAGGCGTCCCGCCCCTGCTTCGCAAGACCGGCTTCCGTGAAATTTACGAGCTCGACTGGTGGCAGCAAATCGAGTGGCGCGGCCTGCCCATCCACTGCATGCCCGCACAACACTTCGCCTCCCGCGGACCCCTCGACCGGAATCGCACCCTCTGGTGTGGATTCGCCCTCAACACCCCCTCCGGTGCCGTCTACTTCGCCGGAGACACCGGATTCGGCGGTCTGTTCCACGAAATCAGCCGCGAGCTTCCGCAGATCCGCCTCGCGCTGCTGCCCATCGGAGCTTACGCACCAGAGTGGTTCATGGGGCCCATCCACATGACGCCCGAGCAGGCTATCGAAGCCCACGCCATCCTGCAGCCTGCCATTTCCATCGCCACGCATTTCGGAACCTTCTCGCTTGCCGATGATGGAGAAGCCGACCCCGTGCACCGCCTTCGCGCTGCGCTCGAGGCATCGGCCGGCGGTCCCGCCTTCTGGATCGTCGCCGAAGGCGAGGGATGCGACATTCCCCTCATGCCTGAGGCCGCCGCCGTATCAGTAGACCAGCACAGCCGCGGTTAGAATCACCGTCGCGATCACTACCAGCACAGCGTTCATATCCACCTCGACCGCGCGCCCACCTAGCCGCACCGTCACCGGCGTCACTCCCTGCGGATCATGTAGCTTCCCGCCGTACCAACGCCGCGTCACCAGTGCGACAAGAAATCCCAGCATCGGCAGCGCCGTCAGCAGCGCCACAAGATAAAACCGCTCTGCCGCATATGGGCCCGGCCACCACAGCAGAGCAACCTCAACCGCGCAGCACAGCGCCGCCGTCACGGTCTGCCACACCACATGGAACCGCGCATGCCCCGGCCACAGCGGATGCGTCGCATGCGTGCGGTTCAGATCAATAAACAGCGGTGTTACGCCTAACCCGAGCGTGATGGCCGTCACAGCCGCACGCGCCAGCTCGGACAGCCAGGAAAGAGGAAAAGGCGCATCTATACTGCTCATTAGCTGTGCCTCGCCTCCGGAATTCGTGAAACCGTGAACATCATCACTCCAAGGCCAGTGCGCTGAAGCACACCTTCACCCAACTGCGGGTGCTACACTTCATTATTTCCAAAATGCGGAGAGAGTTTTGGAATTCCACCCATTCGACGCTCAGTACGTGGAAAGCCTTTGCGTGGGAGATCTAGGTACTGAAGAGCATTTCGTACGCTACTTCACCAGTCTCCTCAATCTCAAGCTTCGAGCCCGCCTCCGCTCCCCGCAGGCCATCGAAGATGTGCGCCAGGAGACCTTTACCCGCGTCCTGATTGCCCTGCGCCGCGACAGATCCCTCCGCAATCCGGAACGCCTCGGCGCCTTTGTCAACACCGTCTGCAATAACGTCCTGCTGGAGCATTACCGCGCCTCAAACCGTCACGATGCGATGGATGGCTCCGAATCCGAGTCGGTGGCCGCCGACGGCCCGAGTGTCTTTGACGAGGTCCTTTCCAGCCAGCTCAAGGCGCAGGTTGGTAGGATCCTGAAACGCATGCCCGCTCGCGACCGCGCTGTCCTGCAGGCCATCTTCATCGAGGAACGCGACCGCGAGGAGGTTTCCCGTGAGTTCGGCGTCGACTGCGACTATCTCCGCGTCCTGCTCTTCCGCGCTAAACAAAGCTTCAAATCTGAGTACCTCAAGCAGTTACGTCGCCGTTTATGAACAGAATGTCATTGAAGCGTTCTGTTAACAAAAGTCACTACATCTCAGAGTGATGAACGTCACGAGCCGTGACAAACAGCTGTCTCTGTAGTCTTTTTAAGGAGGAAGTAGTATCCGCATATGGACCACAATCAAGCAACCCGGACCATGGCGGCGGAACGTTACCTGCTCAACGAGTTGCCCCCCGACGACCGCGAGGCCTTCGAAGCTCATTTTTTCTCTTGTGACGAGTGTGCCTGCGATCTCCGTGCCGCCACTGCCTTCCTACAGGAAGCCAAGGCCCAGCTACCCAAGTTCGCCGCAACTGCCCCTGTAAGCCAGCAAACCCCCAACGCTGTTGAGAAACATCCGCGCTTGCCCTGGTGGAGGCCCGCTATCATTCTTCCGGCCTTCATTGCCCTCTTGGCCATTCTCGGCTATCAGAGCCTGGTCACCGTCCACGCCATGCGCCCCGACGCAACTCAGCCGCGGTTCATTCCGCGTGTGGCCTTGCAAGCCGGAGCCATAGCGGACGCCCCGCTTCACCTGGTCGTCAGCCAGGGTCGCGGAGTTGTCCTTCTTATTCAGTTACCGCAACCCGCAACGTCCTATGCCGCGTATACCATTAACGTCCGGTATCCCGGCAAAACGCAGACTTGGACGCAGACCCTTGCTTCCTCGGCTGCTTCTCCGAGCCAGCCCCTTTCCCTGCTCATCCCGGCCGCGGGTCTGCGGCAGGGTGCGTACCGTCTCGCCGTCTACGGCGTAACGGCGCACGGACAGCGGGCACTGCTCGATCGCGATACGCTTGACGTCGAGTTCAACAAGACACCTACCCACGGTTGAGTCTCTTCTCCATCCTGAAGGGCCGTTTCGCAACGGCCCTTTTTTTATTCACAATCTCTTCTGAAACGAATCCTCTCACCCTGTCACTACCCACCGTAAGGCAAAAAATGGGAAGGCCTCCAGTCAGGGACAACAAGCCCTCGCCAAGCCTCTCCCGTGAAATTTTCAAGGATGGCTGCGGGCGGCATAGCCCACGCCTGGCCTTGAGGTCCTCCAGCATATGGCTGCCCACGTGGCCATACCGACGCGGAGGGTTCCCTCGGCCTCTGCCGCTGCGGCCTCTATAGGCCGTCCCTTTACGGCCGTCGACACTGCCGCTCTTGAAGCCTGCAAGAGTGGCAGTGTCGAATCCTCTGATCTACCTTGGTTCTCTCCGCCGCTCGCAGATCCGCATCAGTACCAGCCGGTTGTACCGCTGCGCCACAATGCACGGCAGGTTCGACGCGACCGCGTAACCCACCATTACCCAGCATGCCCACAGCGGATTCCACAGGAAAAACACCGGGCAGCACGCCATCATCCACCAGTGCCCGAACTCCGCCCGCCGCGTCTCCACAATAAACTCCTGCAGATACCTCTCATCCGTCGACTGCAGCCGCTTTTTCGCGAAACCGCCCAGCCATGGAGCGCCATCCGGCAGCATCGCCTTCCACCGTCGTACCCGCAGCCACTTCGTGTAGAAACGTCCGTCCTGTTCCCACCCATGCCGCCGGTACAGCGCACCGTCGCGCACAAAGCGCTTCTGCGGCATCCGCATTACGATCGCCGCAATCGTCAGCTGGATTGCCGGCCATCCTGCCAGGTTCGCTGCCCACACCAGCGCCCGCCCTTCGGTCATAGCTCCCGGCCGCGCCAGGTCGCCTTTCGCCCCAGCGCTTTCTTCACAAGCGCCCACCCGAACAGCCCAAAGTAAAACAACAATGGAATCGGGTATAGCGCGCTCGTCAATGCGCTATAGGTCCCGACCTGCCGCGAAAGATACAGCAACTGTATCGCGAACGCGCAGTACAGGCCTGCGGCTATCAGGCAATTGACTCCGGGAAGCAGCAGCAGCGCAAATGCCAGCGCCGCCGAGCCCAGCCACACCACAGACAACGCCAGCACCACCGGGGATGTTGCTGCGGCTCCCTTTGCAAACCCCTTCGCCCAGCCTTCGCAGAGCTGGCGAAATCCTTCTGGATACATCCGCATCGAGAGCACGTCGCGCCCACCGCGGCAGCAGCGCCGAATTTCTGCCCTTCTCAGTGCCGCCGCCAGCGTGAAGTTTTCAAGAACTTCTCCCTGCACTGCCGCATGGCCTCCGCAGCTCTCATACACATCCCGTCGAATCAGCAGACTCTGCCCGAAAAGCCTGGCCCGCTGCAACAGCGCAAATCCACCCGTCCCCATCGCCATCAGCAGATTGAGGTACACCGACAGCTCTTCATACAGCCGTTCGACCTTGTGATAAGGCAGCAGCGAAACTGCGGTCCGCCGTGGGTCCTCTTCAGCGAACAGCGTCAGTACCCGCTCATATCCTCCCGGCTCAAACCATGTGTCTGCGTCCAGAAACAGCAGGCTGTCGCCCTTTGCGGCATTCGCGCCCTGATGGCACGCCCAGTTCTTGCCCCGCCATCCTGCTGGAAGAGGCCTGGTCTTCAATACCAGCGCACCGCGCTCAACCGCCGCGTCCTCTGTGTGATCAGTTGATTCATCATCGACCACAAGAATCTCCTGCGGTCCCATCGCCATTCGGGACAGCGATTGCAGCAGATGCGGCAGGGTATGCTCCTCATTACGTGCGGGAATCACCACCGACACCGACGGCGCTTCAAATCGGCTCAGCTTTGCCTCTGGACACACCGGCACGCGCGGTAGCAGCCAGAACCCCGCCAGCAGCCCCGCCACGCACGCCAGCAGGAGCCACATCATCTATCGCTCCGCGCCTGCTCTGCCTCTGCCACCATGCGCGCTACGTGACGTCCGCTCAACGTCACCATCGGCATACCTCCGCCCGGATTCACGCTCCCGCCCACGAAGAACAAATTCTCATACTCCCGGCTCTGCTTCGGAGCCTTAAAGGCAAAGTTCCGCCTCCGGTCGCTCACCACGCCGTAAATCGCGCCCTTGTTCGACAAGTACTTCTTCTCAATATCGATCGGCGTCCAGAAATCCTCCACCACGATGTGTTTCCGCAGGTCCGTCAACCCCATGCGCTCCAGCTTATCCAGGCACAGCTCTTTCAGCGCCACATAGTCC
>JAJXXG010000058.1 GCA_021781255.1 Acidobacteriota bacterium | reverse complement strand
TCGAGCCGTTCACCAGGTAGATGTCCAGCCATCCGTCGTTGTTGTAATCAATCAGGCACACACCGGAGCCGTTCGTCTCCACGATGAACTTCTTCTCCGGCACGCCCATCTTGTGCGTCCAGCCGGCCAGCCCCGCCTGCTTCGTGATGTCCTGAAACACCACCGGGCCCTGGTCCACAAAGCCGCCCGCCGTGATGGGACGCTTCTGCTCGTCGTACACCGGCGCCGCCGCCACGCCAGAGGAGATGCCGCTGCTCATCCCTGTCTGTCCGCCCTGCTGTTGCGGCTGCTGGGACCAGCCATGGCCGCCGAGCACAAAAAGCGATGCAAAAACGCCGAAAAACGCACTCCGAAAACGCAAAAGACAATACCCCTCTTAGGTTTGAAGTGTACCGTACCGTTGATACGGCTGTTCAGTCCGCGCAGTCCGTCGCCGATGCCCGTGCCATTCCTTGTTCCTTTATTGTTTTCCTATTCACACGGCGCGATGGAAAGCAGCGCCCGCATGCGCGTATACTCGTTGTCAAGGCGGCATAAGAACCCGCCGCCCCAAAGAGAGGTGCGTCTTCCGCAGGGACTACGGTTCACTGACGTTCGACGTTCCGCCATCGGAGACTTCGCGGTGGCGCGCCGTAGCCCGCGTGCTTCGAAGTCCTCTGGATGCAGTCAGTTGTGCCATCCTTCCTGCATCCTGTGCCCTCTGCGGCTCTCTCTTGCCGCGCCTTTCTTCCGCTCCAATCTGTGATGTTTGCTGGGCTGAAGTGCCTGCCCACGACGGACTTGTGTGCTTTCGCTGCGGCGACTCCCTGTGGGCGCCATCGGCGGAAGAGCAGCCCCTGTGCCGTGCCTGCCGCATGGCTCCGCCACCTTTTGCGCGTGCGGTTGCCTGCGGAACCTACGAGGGCCGCATGCGGCTGGCCATCCACGCGCTGAAGTACGACGGTCTTCGCCCGGCCGCGCACAACCTGGGACGCATGCTGGCGCTCACCATTTCGCAGATTGCGCCGCAACTGCCCGCGGAGGTTGTTGTGGTTCCCGTGCCGCTGCACCGATGCAAATACGCCGGACGCGGCTTTAATCAGGCGCAACTGCTTGCTGCTCATGCGCTTCGCCGGCTGAAGCAGACGCATCCGGCGTGGCGGCTGACGCTGGCTCCCGGCGCGCTGGCTCGCACCCGCCTTACGCAAAGCCAGGCCGGGTTGACGCCGCGGCAGCGTCGCCTGAACCTGCGCGCTGCCTTTCGAGTTGCCCAGCCCGGTCTGATTGCCGGGCGTACTGTTCTGGTGATTGACGACATCCTGACCACGGGCGCCACCGCCCGCGCCGCCTCCCGGGCTTTGCTCCAGGCCGGAGCCGAAGCCGTATGGGTGGCTACGCTGGCCCGCGCCCGGCGCACCTCTGTGGACTTCCGCGGTTTGCTCGCAAAGGACGGCCTGTCCGTCCCCGGCGAGCAGCCCGGCAGTCTGCGCCACGCCAACCCGACCGCTGAAACCATGCTCGCATCACCACGCCAACCGTCTTTTGACTAAGGGGAGAAGGATGTCGCTGGGAAAAGCCATGATTCATGCTCGTAAACAAAAGTCGGCCGCCCGGGCCGTTGCTCACGTTGCCGACCACACCGCCGCGCCGCATAGCACTCAGGCCAGCCATATCCTGCAGATGCCCGTGCTGGTGCTCAACGCGTCGTATGAACCCATCAATATCTGCGGCGCGCGCCGTGCCCTGGTGCTGGTGCTCAAGGGCATTGCGCGCACTGAGGAGGAGCACGGCCTTACCCTCCACGCCCAGCGCAGCCGCGTTCCCATGCCTTCGGTCATCCGCCTGCTTGAATACCGGCGCATCCCGCACCAGACCCGAGCCCTCTCACGCAAGAACATCCTGCTCCGCGACCGCAACACCTGCCAGTACTGCGGCGTCGTGCTGCCCTCCAGCGAGCTTACGCTGGACCACGTGGTACCGCGCTCGCGCGGTGGCAACTCCACCTGGGAGAACCTGGTCGCCTGCTGCCACGCCTGCAATCGCCGCAAGGGCAACCGGCTGCTGCACGAGATTGACGACATGGTTCTGCTGCGTGAGCCGCGCCCGTTTTCGCTGCACACCAGCCGTCAGATCATGCGCATGCTCGGCCACGGCGATGACCGCTGGCGCAAGTACCTGTTTTATTAAGAAAGGGAACTGAGCCGGCCGGAAGCAGGCCTTTCTCGCCCGGGCACACCTCTTGCCCCCGGCTCCGCATCTGCGCGGGGTTCTCTAGCTGTACTTGCCCGGTTTACGCGGCCTGGGCGGACCGTTTGCGCACGATCTCAACCGAGCAGGGAGCATGCAGGGCCACCGCATGCGACACCGAGCCCAGCAGGAAACGCATTGCCGCGCCGTAGCCGTGGGAGCCCATCACGATCAGGTCCGCTCCCCAGTCTGCCGCCTCCAGCACAACCGACTCCTTGGGCGAGCCCTCGACCACCCTGGTTGTCACCGCCAGCAGAGGGGCTGCTTCGGCAAGCGCAGCCGCTGCCTTCTCCACAACCTCGTGCGCCCGCTTTCGCTCGTGCTCCAGTGTCTCCATCTGAATGGTTCGCATCATAAGCCGCGGGTCTGTGAATTCCGGAATCGCGTGTGCAACGGAGAGCACCTCCACCTGGGTTCCCCGGGGCCATGGCCGGCGGATGACTTCCTCAAGCGCGGCGTTGCTGTACTCGGATCCGTCCACTGCCAAAAGAATCTTCATGCGCCCCCCATCCTGCGAGCCCAGTTGCACGGCTCATCGCAGCAAAATTCGGCGCACTATGGTATGCGCAGAGAGCGAGCCGGAGCGGTGACCCGAGTCACGCCTGCGCAGGGCGGCCTGGTGGACGGGCCTGCTCGTTATTTCTTTTGCGGTTGCTGCTGCGGCTGGCCCTGCTGGTTCTGCTGCGGGGTAATGTCCTGCCCTTCAAAGATAATCTTGGAGGTGGAGCCGAACCGCTTGTAATCGGCGTACTTCACAATGTCGCGGATGTGCACGTCCTGGGCCATGTATCCTGAGCCGCCCGCAAAGTGGAGCACGCCCTCGCCTTTGGTGTACACGGGGAACCAGTAGTGCCCGTCAACCTGCTGCCGCCAGGTCATGAAGGGAGGATGCAGGTCTTCGTGGCCCTTGCGGGTGTCATCGGGAACCATGCGGCCGTCGGTAACCACGATCTGCAGGTCGGTGGCGTCCACCCAGATGCGCCCATCCAGATAGCGCTTGCCCTTCTCGATGACCTTGGGCTTTACGTCAAAGACGTAGCAGTCCACCTCGTCCACCTGCTGCTTGCCTGCGTAGGTGATGTTGTACTCCGGTACCTGGTCGGTGGTGAGCACAAACGGGTAGCCGTGCTGGATGTCCTGCAGGTCCGAGGGCGACATCTGCACCCGCTGCAGCGTGCTCTGCGGCGCAAACACCACCTTTTCCGTGCGACGGCCGGAGGAGTCGAAGATCACGTCGTCCACCTCATACCACTCGCCGTCTACCTTGTTATCGTCGTCGAGGGTTTGCACGCGGGCCTCGCGCCGGTAGGTGTAGTGGTTCAGGGCCTCGCGAAACTCGCTCTCCTTGGCGGCGAACTCACGAATGATCTGCTCCGGCGGAGTTGCCGGGGCGGAGACGTCCATCTTTCCGAACCCCGCATCGAGGGGCATCGGCGTAAAGCTGTCCTTGTCCTGCGCCATGGCCGGCGGCACGCACATCCCAGCCGCCAGCAATACCATCCAACCCCACCTCTGCATCCGGATCCTTCTCCCCCGCCTCGCGTTGTTTGAGAGCATGCCTGCCATTCAGCTTCGGGTAACGTTACTTTGCGCTTCAATTCTGCAACTACAACATTAGACGCATATACACTGTCGCAGGGTGGCTGCAGAATCTGAAGTGGAAACCGCGTTCGTCCTCGAATATTCAGGTGCATGGATGCACGGGAGTCGTTTGTGTCTTTCGCCAGCCGCTGCGGCAGTTGATTTCTGGTAAGAAACTGGCAGAATAACCCTTACGTCTTTGCGTTCTGCGGCGGCGACTGGCCGATCTGGAATGCAGGACAAACCCGTTTCTCCTCCAAAAGCTGGATCGAAGGAGATCCTCGGCTTTGATGCCCGACGGTTACTATTTGCCCGCGCTGGTGCTCACGGTGCTTTTGTTGCCGGCCTTCGTGCAGCTCTACCGGCGCTCGCGGGATACGCGCATCCTGCTCTGGCTGCTGGGCTTCGCCTTTGCCGCCCTGCGCATGCTGCAGGCCTTCCGCCTGGGCTTGTGGGACCTCTCCGATCCTGCGGTACATCCCTGGTTAGTTGCCGCCGGGCAGGTGTGCGTGCAGATCAGCTACGCCCTATTTCTGGCTTCGCTGTCGCCGCTGGGCTTTCGCATTGGCCGGGTGCGCGTTCTCTACGCCATTCCTTTTACGGTTCCGCTGACGGTGTACGCGCTCGTGCTGTATGGCCATTATCACGGCCAGACCCCCGGCGGACTGCCGTTCCTCATCTTCCCGGCGCTTGGGGCGCTCTCGCTGCTGGTGGGTTGTTTCTGGAGCATCACCCGCGGCAGCATGCCCATCTGGACAGGGCTGGCGCTGTGCATCATCCTGGGCGGCACGGCGTTGCGCGTTTCGGTGACGGGCGGCGCGGCCGCGGCGCTGCTCTTTGTCGAGTGCTCCGCTTATTTGATTACCGCGCTGCTGGTTCTGTATGTTTTTCGCCGCGCCACGCTGGGAACCGTGCTTGGCATACTGGGCTTTCTGGCATGGTCCATGCGCGGGGCAGAGGTTCTGCCGGGTTCCATCTCCAGCCCTGTGATCCTCTCTGCCATTCAGATGTTCGTCATCTATGGCCGGGTGCTCGCCGTCCTTGGGCTGATCCTCATCGCCCTTGAAAACGAGATTGCCGTGCACGAGGCTGCCAAGGAGCGCGAGCGCGGCGCCCGCAAGGAACTGGAAGCCTACACCGGGCTGACCCTGGCTCGGCGCCGCATGGAGGACTTTGACCGCCAGGGAACGGAGATCTGCAAGACCGTGGTGGCGCATAGCCGCTTTTCGCAGGCTGCGCTCATGCTGCTGCAGGGGCATTCGCGCTATCACCTGGCGGGAGCAGCCGGCTTTGAAGATGCAGCCGTGAACGCTCTTGATGCCCTTGCGCTGCGCATTCCGGTCGAGGGCTTTCTCGCGCCCGGCTCACTGGAGCCTGCCGTCGAGGATGCGCAAACCTATCGCCTGAACTTTACCCCGTGGCTGCTGCCGGGTGACGACCTGGAACGCCTGCGCCTGACCTCGGTTTTTGCCGTGCCGCTGCGTGGCGCCAACGCCACGGAGGGCGCGCTGCTTCTGGCCAGTCCGCGCGACCCCTTGCGGCCGCTTGCGGCCCATGACCTGCTGCCCGTGGAGGTTCTGGCCGCGCGCATCCAGGCGCACCGCACCCAGACGCAGATGCTTGAGAAGCTGGTGGATGCGGAGAAGTTTGCCGGACTGGGCCAACTGGCCGGCAACGTCACCCGCCAGTTCAACAACCCCCTCACGGTGATCCTTGGCTATGCTTCGCTGCTGGAGGAGGCCGAAGACCTGAACGACCAGTCTCGCCGCGGCGTTACGGCCATCTTGAATGAGGCGCGCTCCATGCGCTCCACGCTGGAGAGCCTCTCGCGCATGTCGCACTCCCAGGACGAGCACTTCGCCGCCATTTCTGTTACTGAGCTGCTGGCCGATATGGAGCAACTCCACCGCTCGGAGTTCATGCATCGCTCCATCAATTTCCGGCTCAACGTTCCGCCCACGCTGCCCCGCGTTCTCGGCAACTCGCAGCAGGTTCGGCAGGCTGTTCTCTACTGCCTGCAGTTTGCCATTGAGGCGGTGGAGACCCTGGACTCCGGTCTGGAAAGGACCGTCCGCATCGACGCCTCGGCCGAGGCCGAATGCATCAAGATCGTCATTACGCACACCGGCCCCGGTTTCCTGCATCCCGCCCGCGCCTTTGACCCCTTTGTGCCCGCGCAGGCCAGCGGAGAAACCGCCGGCCTGGGCCTGAGCCTCTGCGCAACCATCCTGCGGGAAAACAACGGCCGCATCTCTGCCATGAACGTGAAGCCGCGCGGAGCGGCCATCGTTCTCGAACTGCAGATCGCCTAGCGCGCCGGGGTTCCTGCGCACCCATCCCGCGGGGTGTACACTTCTTCTTCGCGCCCGGGCCTGCATGCGCCGTGCGCTGGCAGGAAATTCATGCGCAAATATCCGTTCGTCCTCTCCTTTGCCTTCGTCCTTGCCTCCACCCTTCTCACCACTGCCCAGTCTGCCAGGCATCCCATGACCTTTGAGGACATGATGCAGATGAAGCGCCTGGGCGATACCGCTGTCTCGCCCGACGGCCAGTGGCTGGCCTATGGCGTTACCACCGTCCATCTGGACCAGAACTCCAAAACGGCGGAGCTGTGGCTGCAGCGCATCAAGGGGGGCGAGCCGCAAAAGCTCTCCGTGGGCCAGCCCGGCGACGGCGGCCTGCAGTTTTCCACGGACGGCAAGCGCATCCTCTTTCTCAGCAGCCGCGAGGGTGGCCAGCAGGTGTGGCTGGCGGACTTCGATCCTGCGACCGGCGCAAC
>JAJXXG010000403.1 GCA_021781255.1 Acidobacteriota bacterium | reverse complement strand
TGTGCCGGCAAGCATGGCACGGACGCCAAGGCGGGCGAGATCGTTGCGGCGCTCAGGGACCAGCGCGCCGATGCCGCCGATCTGCATGCCGATGGAGCCCAGATTCGCAAATCCGCACAGGGCGAAGGTGGCGATGGTAAAGGAGCGGGGCGACAGGGCAGCTCTCTGAGCGCCGAGGGCGATATAGGCGATCACCTCGTTGAGCGCCATGCGCGTGCCGAGGAGGTTGCCGATGATGCCGCAGTCTCGCCAGGGCACGCCGATGAGCCAGGCGACGGGGGCGAAGGCAAACCCCAGAATCTGGCCGAGGCTGCCGGGAACCCAGTGGAGGCCCGCATGCACGTGGATCCAGCCGAGGAGGCTGTCAAGCAGGGCGACGAGCGCGAGGAAGCTGATGAGCATGATGGCCACGTTCATGGCGAGCTTGCCGCCGTCGATCGTGCCGCGGGCGATGGCGCCTATCAGGTTTTCTTCCTTGTGCTCCTCCTGCTCGGGGATGACGACGCGGCCTTCGGTGGCAGGCACTTCGGTCTCCGGCACCAGCATCTTGGAGATGAGGATGGTGCCGGGCGAGGTCATGATGACGGCGGCGAGCAGGTGCTTTGCGGCGACGCCCTGGGCTATGTACATGGCCATGATGCCGCCGGAGACGTGGGCCATGCCGCTGGTCATGATGGTCATCAGCTCGCTGCGCGTGGCTTTGGCGAGGAATGGTCGAATGGTGAGCGGCGCCTCTGTCTGGCCCATGAAGATGGATGCGGCTACGTTCATGCTTTCCGCGCCGGAGATTCGCATGGTCTTGAGCATGACCCAGGCCAGAGCGCGAATGACGATCTGCATGACGCCGATGTGGTAAAGCACGGCAAAGAATGCGGAGATAAAGATGATGGTGGGCAGTACCTGAAAGGCGAAGATGGAGCCGAGCGAGGTATTGGGCGTGCCGAGCGCGCCGAAAAGGACCTTAGTGCCGGCAGCGGTGGAGGCGAGCATGTGGTTGACGACGTCTCCAGCCCAGGACATAGCGCGTTGACCGTAGTCAAAGCGGAGAACGAAGAATGCGAAGAGAAGTTGCAGGCCGATGCCCCAGGCCACGGTGCGCCAGCGTATATGTTTGCGGTCCGTCGAGCCGAGCCATGCTGCGGTCAGGACTGCCAGGATGCCAAGCACGCCCGTGAATCGTTCCAAACGGCAACTCCTTCAAAGCAGCTTCGCGCAGCTTTTCCACTACCTTACAGCATCGCGCAAGAGGGCTTCCGCCTGGCTCCTGGTCCAGATGCGGCTGACGAGCTCGACGGGCTTGGGCTGGAGTTGGGAGATACGAATCGCGTTCCTGAACAGATCTTCCGGCTCGGGGAACAGTCCAGGGCGAGTGGCGTAGAGGGTGGCGAGAGGCTGGCCCTGCTCGACCCAGTCACCGCGATGTGCGTGGAACTCGATGCCGGCGTGCGGATCGAGGGGCTCGCTGGCGCGAACCCGCCCCGCGCCGAGCCGCTGCACGGCCCAGCCGAGCATGGTGGTGTCCATTTTGGAGATGTAGCCGGCTTCCCATGCATCGAGGACGCGACGGGCACCTGGGCGGTGGAACGCCTGTATGTCTTCAAAGATTGAGATATCGCCGCCCTGCGCTTCGACCATGCGGAGGAAGGCGCGCTTTGCGCTGCCGTCGACCAGGGCGGCTTCGGCCCTCAGGTAACCGGCATGAGGGGTGCCTGCCATTCCGCCAAGATGGATCATCCAGCCGGCAAGGATCAGGGAGAGCTCGCGTAGCGTCTCGCTGCCTTGCGGCCGCTCGCCGCTCAGCAGTTGCATGGATTCGACGATCTCGATCCAGTTACCGGCCGTGCGGCCGAGGGGCTGGCCCATGTCAGTGAGCAGTGCGACGGTGCGCGTGCCGGCGGCCTCGGCGGTGGCGACCATGAGTGCCGCAAGATATTCGGAATCCTGCTGGCGGCGCATGAATGCGCCTGAGCCGGTCTTGACATCGAGCACCAGGGCGTTGAGGCCGGCTGCAAGCTTCTTGCTGAGGATGGAGGCGCAGATGAGTCCGGGGCTCTCAACGGTGCCGGTTCGGTCGCGCAAGTCGTAAAGAACACGATCCGCCGGCACCAGGTCGGGCGTCTGACTGACGATGGAGGCGCCGCAGAAAGCGAGGACTCTCTCGAACTCCGGCATGGAAAGTGCGGTGCGATATCCGGGGATGGATTCAAGCTTGTCGAGGGTTCCTCCGGTGTGGCCGAGGGCGCGTCCGCTGATCATGGGAACGGCCAGTCCGCAAGCGGCTGCGATGGGGGCGACAACAAAACTGGTTTTGTCGCCAACGCCGCCTGTGGAGTGTTTGTCGACTGTGACCTTGCCGAGACGGCGGGAATCAAATTTCTCGCCCGAGTCGCGCATGGCAATCGTGAGGGCGTGGGTCTCATCGCGGGAAAGCCCGCGCAGGAGTGCAGCCATCAGCCAGGCGGCGAGTTGTTCCGGGGCGAAGATTCCCCGGGCAGCGCCGCGCACGAGAAATTCAATTTCGCGCGGTGTCAGGGCGCCGCCGTCTCGCTTCTTGCGGATCAGGTCGATCATGTGCAGCGTCTGCCCAACTGCTTCTACCTGTCTTGGTCTGCGTTCGGTCATGCTTGCATTTGCCTCAAGGGATCCTCTCAAAGGCCAGCGGCAGGAGGTCGGCGATAGGCAGTGTTTTTGTTCCCTCTGCTGCAGGGAAAACGACGGGAGCGTCGGGTTGAATGAATTCTGCCAGCATCTGGCGGCAGGCGCCGCAGGGCGGGCTTGGAGCGTTGTTGAGGTTGGCGATGGCCACGGCGGCAATGCGGATGGCGGGGCCGAATGTGGCCACGGCGCGAACCAGCGCGGCGCGTTCGGCGCAAATGGTCAGTCCATAGCTGACATTTTCTACATTGGCGCCGGTGACGACGGATCCGTTCGTGAGCTGGAGTGCGGCGCCCACACGGAAGCCGGAGTACGGCGCGTAGGCATGAGCGGCGGCCGTTTGCGCTTCGGCCAGAAGCGGCCCGGGCGCGAAGCTGGCGTGAGCCGACAGTTCCTTGCTGGAATCCATGAAATTAGAGGCTAAAGCATTGGCTCGGGTCCTGTATAGGATCGACGCGTTTCTGTCGGACGTGTTCACCGAGTCTGGCGCTCAGCAGCCGAAGGAGATCGTGCTCGAGCCGGATACGACCGACATTCCGCTCTACGGCCATCAGCCGGCTTCAGAAGATCATCGGCAAACAGATGCACGAAGCCAAACTGGGACAGGCCGCGACCGGCAACCGCTCTTTCCACATCGGCAGCGCAACAGGCACAGCGGACCGATGCCCCAAATTCAACCCCGGAGCTGAAACAGTCCCCTCCCGCATGCGCTGGGCCGCTTCAAGGACAACTTCTTGCCGGGAATCAACCTTCCAGGTCCGCTCAGCCTCGCCCCTCAATGCAAAAATCAACCCCTGGGAGAGATCGCGGCTAGACCCCCTGCCGGCAACGCTGACAGCAGCACTGATACTGGTTGACTGGCGGGTCAAGCGCACCAGATTTCAAGGGACGATTCACTGCGTCTCGAATTCTCAGAATGACATTGGGATGGAGCGGCATCTACGGCGTGTCATCGATGGGATGGACGACGACGTGTGGGCTTTCAGAATCGAAGTAGCGCTTCCTCATCCAGAACGCGACGTTCACGAGTCCGATTAATGCCGGCACTTCAATGAGCGGGCCGACGACACCGACGAATGCTTCGCCTGAGCTCAGGCCAAAGACAGCAACAGCGACTGCAATGGCCAGCTCGAAGTTGTTGCCCGCTGCGGTGAAGGAGAGCGTGGTGGATTGCGCATAGTTGGCGCCGAGCCGTTTGCCCATCCAGAAGCTGACGAGGAACATGGTGAGGAAATAGATCACCAGTGGGATTGCAATGCGAAGTACATCGAACGGCAGACGCACAATCAGATCGCCCTTGAGCGAGAACATCACCAGAATCGTGAAGAGCAGCGCGACCAGCGTGAGCGGGCTGATCCGGGGAATAAAGCGCGTCCGGTACCACGGCTCCCCTTTGATGCGAATAAGTACGAATCGAGTCAAGAAGCCCGAGACGAACGGAATCCCAAGGTAGATTGCTACACTCTTCGCGATCTGTGCGATGCCAACATCGACAACACTGCCCTCAAGCCCGAGCCACCTTGGGAGCACTGTAATGAAGATCCACGCGTAGAGGCTGTAGAAGAGCACCTGAAAAACGCTATTGATGGCGACGAGTCCGGCAACGTAGTCCGTGTCGCCTTCCGCCAGTTCATTCCAGACCAGAACCATCGCTATGCAGCGGGCAATGCCAATCAGGATAAGCCCGCGCATGTAGGCCGGTTCGCCGTGCAGGAACAGGACGGCAAGCACGAACATAAGTGCAGGTCCAATCAGCCAGTTCTGGACCAGGGACAACCCAAGAACGCGCTTGTTGTGGAAGACGTCGCCCAGCTTCTCGTAGCGAACCTTCGCCAGAGGAGGGAACATCATGATGATCAGCCCAATGGCAATCGGGATGTTCGTTGTTCCACTCTTAAAGCGATTGACGATTCCGGCTGAGCCGGGAAGGAAGTGGCCAATGGATACTCCAAGGACCATCGCAAGGAAAATCCAGAGGGTGAGGAAGCGATCGAGAAAGGAGAGTTTCTTCCGCTGCAACGAAGCGCAGGTTTGGCCGTGCGTATGGGGTCTGCCGGACATCGTGATCAGGCCTCGGGTGCGATGGTGCAATTGACGGGAACTGGTAAGGGTGCTGCTTCAAGAGCAGCGAACTTCGCAGGGTAACAACAGGCTTTTGCAAGACGCACACGGTCTGCCTGCATCGAGCGATCTTCCGTCAGCCACGCCAGGGTCTGGCTCAGGACTTGTGCTGCACCGATGTTGGACGGCATGACGATCCGATAGTGCATCCACTTGCCGTCGCGCCGTGCCTCAACGATTCCAGCACGGCGGAGATACGCCAGATGGCGGGATATCTTTGGTTGCCCCTGTCCCAAAATCTCCACAAAGTAGCAGACGCATATCTCCCGATCTCTCATCAAGTTGAGCAGGCGGAGGCGGGTGTTGTCCCCAAATGCCTGGAAGAACCGCTCCATATTGAACGAAGATGACTTTGCCGCCATACCCATCTTATACGCCTTGACGAATATGTTGGCAAGGCATATAGTCGTTTTTGCGAATATGTTTTAAGGAGCGTGCCTTGTCCGAGCAGATATTGGAATCAGTCCGATCGAAGTACGGAGCAGTAGCCGAGAGTTCGCTTTCGAGCGACCATGCTGGAGTGAGGGCCGTTGCAGAGGCCTTTGGGTACTCGCCCGAGGAGTTGACCTCGATTCCTGCGGAATCGAATATGGGCCTGTCCTGCGGCAATCCCACAGCGACCGCTCACATCAAGCGGGGTGAAGTGGTTGTTGATCTCGGCTCGGGCGGAGGTTTGGATGTCTTTCTCGCGTCGAAGATGGTTGGGAATGAAGGCCGAGCAATCGGCATCGATATGACATCGGCCATGATTGAACGTGCGCGCACCAATGCCACGGCGGGCCGTTACACCAACGTCGAGTTCTATGAGTCCACCATCGACCGGATTCCTCTGCCCGATGCTTCAGTCGATTGCGTCATCTCGAATTGCGTCCTCAACCTCGCACCCGATAAGCCGGCCGTCTTCCGTGAGGTTGCACGCGTTCTGAAGCCGGGTGGTCGCTTGGCGGTGAGCGACATCGCGTTGAAGCGCGAGCTTCCTGACGAGATGGCGCAGAGCATCGCCGCCTATGTTGGTTGCATTGCGGGGGCTATCCTGATCGATGATTATCGGGCCGGACTGCGCGCTGCCGGTTTTGAACATGTGGAGATCGTGGACAGCGGAAAAGACCTCAATGTCTATGCAAAGGTTGAGAATCAGACTGGCTGCTGCTCCCCGAAGATGGATGCTTCGAACCCATTCCAGGTCATCGAGGAATCTTGCTGCTCTCCCGCTTCCAACGCACCGGGCTCGCTCCATGACGAGTTGAAGACGCTTCTCTCGCAATACGATATCAACGCGGCTGCGGCTAGCGTAAAGGTATACGCCATCAAACCAAACGCATAGTTGCCTTATGCAGAACAAAATGGCACTGCCAGAACTCGGGCCAACGCATAGTTTCTCTGTACTTCGAAATCGGCCCGAACTATTGCGGCTGAGTCGGACAAGAATTGCCCTGTCCCCGTGGAGATCGAGCGAGCCTTCTCCGAAATGTTCGCTGCACTTGACCGCCGCATAACCATTGCCTCTCGCTCCAGTGGCAACGCCGGATTCATGTGCCATGCAGCGGGAGGTAGAAAAGCTTCAGGATGCAATGCATCGTGAAGAGGCGCCATGATGAAGGTCATTTTTGCGTGTGTACATCATGCCGATCGCTCCAAGATGGCGGCTGCGTTCTTCAACCGTCTTGCCGATCGAACGCAGGCCGAAGGCATCGCAGCCGGAACCAAGCCCGGCTTGCGAGTGCATCCTGAGGCCCTTGCCGTAATGCAGGAAATCGGAATTGACCTTAGCAACGCTAAGCCCCAAAGGTTGACGGAGGAGTTGGCAAAGGAGGCACAACTCCTGTTCCCTCA
>JAJXXG010000249.1 GCA_021781255.1 Acidobacteriota bacterium | reverse complement strand
TTACTGCGCAGAAACGGAGTACAGCCGCACCGGACCAAGAAGTCCCGACGGCAGCAGCGGCGAGTTCGCCCTGTACGGCTTCACATCCGCGAAGGTGTACTTGGTCGCATTCGGCTGCTCATCGCCGATCATCCGGTTAACCCACGCATTCGTCACCTTGATGGTGATCTCGTTCGCTCCCGGCTTCAGCGCGCCAGTGGCATCCACCCGATACGGTGTGTGCCACACAACGCCCAGCGGCTTGCCATTGATCTCGACCTGCGCCAGGTTTTTCACGTCGCCCAGATCGATCCAGACCTTCGCGCCCTTCTTGAACCACGACGCCGGAGCGTTCACGCTCTGCGTGTATGTGCCGGTTCCCGAGAAGTACTTCACGCCCGCATCCGAGTTGTCGCTCCACGACGCCAGCTTGTCCACCGTAATGGATGCAGGCGCGCCCCAGTTCGGCGGGAAGCTCACCTTCCACGGACCGTCCACCGTGGCAAGCTGCGTCTCAGTCTCCGCGCGCAGCGTGCGCGATGTTGCCGTGGTCGGCTTGCGGAAGACGACAAACACGGTTCCCCATGGCTCCAGCTTCAGGGGCACGGTCGTGCGGCCGTCCGCAATCTTGTAGGAAACCGGCGCGCTCTTGCCCGTCTCCGCATACCACAGCTCGGGCTCCCTGCTGGTCACGCGGAATGTTGCGTCCACCTGCTCGCTGCGGTTGTTGCGATTGTCGACAAAGTAGATGTCGCTGTCGGCCGTCTTGCGATGCGCAAACTCCAGCCGCGTATCGCTCTCCGGCCTGGTGTAGTCAAAGTCGGGCGCGACGCTGAGCGCTTTGAACACATCGCCCAGCTCCTGTCCCGCATACACCGTGCCCTTGCCCACCTTGTGTACGCCCGAGCCGTCGCCGAACAGTTCGTCGTTCAGCTTGTTGAACTCGGCCTGATCGTCAGCAAGGCTCGGATCGTCGTTCGGCTTGGGACCGGCCACCACTGCGCCGTCCATCACCAGCGTGTGAATCGCGCGCAGCACCGGCAGCGACATGTGGCGGCTGTAAGGAGCAAGACCCAGCACGCGATATTCCATGCCGGCATGCGTGACGATGCGTCCATCGCGCACGCTCAGCTCGTGGATAAGCGCGTCGGCGTTGATGTAGTCGAACCCGTAACCGGCCGGCACTTCAGGCGATTTGTGCTCATAGATCGCCGTCAGGTTCGAGTCCTCGCCGTAGAAGTACACAAGGTCCGCGCCAAAGTGTCCCTGCTGCAGCATGTAGCTGGAGCGGCCCAGGTAATTGACCCATGGCCCCGCCTCTTCCGCCCAGGTTTCGTTGCGGTTGAACCACTGGCCGAACGGCCCAAGCGTCAGTCCCGGAGCCTTGCCCACCAGCGGCTGGTGCGCCGACTCGTGAATCACGAAGCGGTTGATGCCGTTCAGCAGTTCCTGATCGGCGGTCGGCTTCAGCGTCGCCGGCGACCACGCCCACGGCGCGGCAGCCGCAGTAAGCGATTCCGCGGCGGCGAGATTCTGCCCGTAAATGTGAGCCACCGACGCCGACTCGCGATCGTCCGCGTTGTAGCCGTATTGAATATTGTTCACACCCGGCGTCTGCGTCCACATCGCGCTCATGGGCACTTCGTTGAACTTCTTCACCTCCATGCCATCGGCGACAAAGGCGCGCCCGGACTCGTGCGATTCCCCGTAGTGGCCCATGTTCCACTCATGCAGCGTCTCTTCCAGTTGGCCGTAATGCTCATCCGCAATCAGGTCGCCAATCGTCTTGCGGAAGTCCCAGAGGAACTTGTCGCTGGCTGCGCCGCTCTCCACCACCTGCCCCGCAAGCACCGGCATCCACGGCAGCGGATCGTAACCCCGCCGCTTCTTGAACTGGGCAATCATGTTGTCGGTCCAGTTCTGCGAACCCGCCTCCCAGCTATCGTTGATCACGTACCGGATACCGCGCTTGCCCATCATTTCAGGCCCAACCGTCTTCCGGTAGCTGTCCAGATACGTCTCCATGTACTGCTTCACGTAGCGCCTGTCGAGCTTGTCCACCTCAAGACCCGTGGCTTCTGCCGTCGCCGGGTGGTTTGTAATGCCCAGCAGCGAATAGCCAAATCGCAGCACAACCCAGTCGCCCGCCGGTGGCGTCCAGTCCAGCGTGCCATCCGCGCGCATCTTTGACGTCAGGTCGATCACGCCGGCCTTGTCGATCGCATCGGCGGCTTCAACCGGAGCCGTGGCGAAACCATACAGGTCCGGCACGGGAACGAACGCGGCCTTCTCCTCAAAGCGATTCACGCGCGCGCCGGGGTGCAGAACCAGCTCGGCAATCTCATACGAGTCCGGCCGCTTGCCGAACCGAATACCGAACGACGAAGGGTCAAGGCCCGCAGCCCACGCCGGCGGAGCCGGTGGCGGAGTCCGCTTGAAAACCACGCGAAAATATTTCGCCGTCACTGCCGGAAACGAGATCGTGTCCTCTGCCGCTTCGCGCCCGTTCAGTTCGGAAACCACGCGGAAGCTCTGCCCGTCGTCGCTTGCCTCCAGCGTTTTCTCCGGCGCGGCAATGCCATAGATCATGGCCGCAATCCGGTTCGGGTCCTTGGTCGCAATCGTCAGAGACCGGATCGCCGTCGGCTGGTCATACTCGAATTGAATCCACGCATCGTGCCCCGGCTCGGGTATGGCAATCCCGGTCGGCTTCTCCAGGTCGCCATCGCTCAGCATGGCCACGTCCGGCGTGCCGCCGCGGGCCGTCACCTTCGGGTGCAGCGACGCCGCAGGCACATCGCTCGCCGGCCTGCGATACGCAATCACCACTGAATCGGCGTAGTACTGAGGAATCTGCTTCGGTCCTTCACGTCCGCCGAGCGAGTCGCGAATGCCCACGTTCTGAAACGCTCCCGTGCTCGTCGGCGGATGCGCCAGCGTGCCTGTGAAGGGCTTGCCGCCCTCAACTTCAGTCTCGCTCCACACATACTTCTTCATGCCATGCGACGGCGGCACCCACGGCCCGCCGGACTCGCTCCAGCCCGGTGAACCCGCAATGGCCTCTTCCATGCCCAACTGATCTGCCAGCGTCGTCGCATACTTGAACGCGTCCTTCCACTCCGGCGTCATGTACGCCAGCCGCTGCTTAACCACCTGCGGCGTCTGCAGCGCGGCGTCAAAGTTCTGGAACCCCGCAATGCCCACACGGTGCATCCACTCCAGGTCCAGCTTGATGCCTTCCTGCGTGATGTTGCCGTTCATCCAGTGCCACCACACCCGCGGTCGCGCACTTGCCGGCGGATTCTCGAATCCGCTCTTCAGCGAATCGGGCTTGTTCTGCGCCGGGGCAACGCCCAGGCACGCGATGAGCGCCGCGCTCGCCGCGATCAGCTTCATTGCAGGGTGCTTCATGGTTTCTCCTTTTATGGGCAATCAATTTGCGGCTGGTTGAACGTGCCGCACTCCAGACCCCAGCCTGCACTTACGGCAGCGGTCCGGAGAGATGTGTTCGAGCGCTAAAAACCTTACCACGCGCAATGCAATGTTCGGAAGTAAAAATATTCATCATTTGAATTCACGGCTAAGATGAACGCATGCGGCCCCGGCCGCAGTCGCGCCACGCGCCACCCGCGCGCCTTTCCAAGTCGTGCCCCGCTCTGCTACCAAGGAACGGACCAATTTGGATTCAAACAAAGCCGCGCCGCGCATCTGCCGCGCCCAATTTCAGGAGGTTCCGCCCTCATGCCGCCATCTCCGTCAGCTGCCCGCCGACACGTCTCCACACGCCTTCGTCTCCTCTTGTGGATTCTTCCCGCCATCGCACTGCTTCCCTGCCCATCCCTCCAGGCCCAGGCAGGCGCAGACATCACAGCGCTGCATCGCAGCTTCGCCAATCCCCCGGATTCAAGCCGCATCATGATGCGCTGGTGGTGGTTCGGACCCGCCGCCACCAAACCCGAAATCACCCGCGAGCTGGAGCAGATGAAGGCCGGCGGCATCGGCGGCGTTGAAGTCGCCAACCTCTACGCCCTCGCGCTCGACGATCCCTCCACAGGCTTTCGCAACACGCCCTTTCTCTCCGATGAGCACATCGACACTCTGCGCTTTGCCGCGCAGGAGGCACGCCGCCTGGGCCTGCGCATGGATGTAACCCTCGGCAGCGGCTGGCCATTCGGCGGACCGCACATCCCCGTCACCCAGGCCGCAGGAAAACTGCGCATCGAAAAATACAGCGTCGCCCCGGGCGAGACATCCGCACTCGCTCCGTTCGTGGATGCAGGCGAAGCCATGATCTCCGCATACCTTCTGCCCGCCTCGTTTTCTGCGGACGACATCGCGCATGCGCAGCCGTTGCCTCCGCCTGCCACTGGCAGATACACCTTCCCTGCCGCCGCGCAGCCGCGCGCGCTCGTCTGCTTTATCTCCAGCCGCACCGGCATGGTGGTCAAGCGGCCCTCCGTCGGGGCAGCGGGCTTTGTGCTGGACCACTACGACCCCGCCGCAACAGCGAACCACCTTCACGCCGTCGGCGACCGCCTGCTCTCCGCCTTCGGCAATCAGCCTCCCTATGCCGTCTTCAGCGACAGCCTGGAGGACTACGGCTCGGACTGGAGCCCCGCGCTGCTCGATGAATTCCAGCGCCGCCGCGGCTACGATCTGCGCCCCCATCTCCTCGCCCTCGTCGAAGACGCCGGACCGGACACCGCCGCAATCCGCCATGACTGGGGCCGCACCCTCACCGAGATGGCAGACGATGGATTCCTCAAGCCGCTGCACGCATGGGCCGGGCAGCATCACACCCTCTTCCGCTCGCAGACCTACGGATTCCCTCCCGTCTCGCTGTCGAGCAATCGCTTCGCCGACTTGCCCGAAGGCGAAGGCAAGGCCACCTTCCAGATGTGGCGCGAATTCTCTGACACGCGCTGGGCCGCCTCGGCCGGCCACCTCTTCCATCACTCCGTCATCTCATCGGAGACGTGGACCTGGCTGCACTCGCCCGCGTTTCGCGCCACGCCGCTGGACATGAAGGCCGAGGCAGACCTGCATTTCCTCCAGGGCATCAACCAGCTCGTCGGTCACGGCTGGCCCTACTCCGCGCCCCAGGCGCCCGAGCCCGGCTGGCGCATGTACGCCGCTGCCGCATTTGATGCGCACAACCCGTGGTACTTTGCGATGCCCGACCTCGCGCGCTATCTGCAGCGCGTGAGTTTTGCGCTGCGCCAGGGCGAGCCCGCCAACGACGTCGCCCTGTTGCTGCCCAACGACGATGTATGGGCATCCTTCAAGGCCGGCTATCATCAACGCTCGTCGCCCACCTCGCCCGGCGGCTTCGATCAGACCGGCTCCAACGTCACCGTCGATGAGCAGATGGGCAAGGTCCTCGGCAGTCAGGTCATCGCGCAGGTTCTCGATGCCGGCTTCAATGTTGACTTCATCGACGCGGACGCCATTGACTCGCTCGGCATTCCCTATCGCGTGCTGATCCTGCCAGCCGTGGACAGGCTGCCGGTTGCAACATATGAAAAGATTCTCGCCTTCGCGCGCAAGGGCGGCATCGTGATCGCCACGCGCCGCATGCCCGCCACCGCGCCCGGCCTGCTGCACGCCGCCGCAGAGTCCGCGCGCGTCAGCGAGTTGTCGCAGACACTCTTCCATGGCAACATCCCATCCGCGCATTTCATTCAGGATGAAACGCAGCTCGGCGCGAATCTCGCAAAGTACGCCGCGCCCGATATGACCTTATCTCCGCGCACGCCGCAGATCGGATTCATCCATCGCAAGGTCGCTGGCGGCAATCTCTACTTTGTCGCCAACACATCCAATCAGGCAAAGCATGTGCAGGCGCAATTCCGCGACAGCGCGCGCCACGCAGAGACCTGGGACGCCTTCACCGGCCAGGTGTCGGGACTGCCAGACTCCGCGCACATCGCGCTCGATCTTGCCCCCTACGAGTCGCGCCTCATCTACTTCTCTGACGCAGCCACAGCCGCCGCGCCCCAACCCGCCACGCGGGAAACCGTCCGCATGGATCTGTCGCGGGAGTGGAAGGTGACCTTCGGCCAGACGGGAATCTCTCAGGATCAGGATCGCCTCGCCTCATGGAGCGACGATCCGAAAACACAGTTCTACTCAGGCGTGGCGACGTATCGCAAGAGCTTCAACCTGCCCCACGCAACCCAGCCGCAGGGCGCGCGCCTGCTGCTCGACTTCGGCCCTGGAACAGCGGAAGCTCTTCCATCGCCCTCAGCCCCGCACACCATGCGCGCTTATATCGTGCCGCCCGTGCGCGAGGCAGCCGAGGTCTATGTCAATGGCAAACGCGCCGGCGTCGTCTGGCGTCCGCCTTACCGGCTCGACGTCACGGCACTTATACATGACGGCGAAAACGACCTGCGCATCGAGGTCGGCAACACGGCCATCAACGCGCTCGCCGGTCAGCCGCTGCCTGATTACCGTCTGCTCCGCGACCGCTACGGGCTGCTCTTCATTCCCCAGGACATGGAGAATCTGCATCCATTGCCCTCGGGCATTCTCGGACCGGTCACGCTGGTTCAGTCCGTCGCCGCGCGCTAGCCTCGCATCAATCTTCTGTTGCGAATGTGCGGTGCGCCTGGAAACCGCCCGCCCGCGC
>JAJXXG010001308.1 GCA_021781255.1 Acidobacteriota bacterium | reverse complement strand
AGCCCAGCAGATACATGACTCCGAAGGTGCCCACGATGGATAGCGGCACGGCGACCGACGGAATGAGCGTGGCAGAAAAATTGCGCAGGAAGAGGAAGATGACCATCACGACCAGCGCGATGGTGAGCATCAGCTCAAACTCAACATCTTTCACCGATGCGCGGATGGTCACGGTACGATCAGTAAGCACGTGCACCTGGATGCTGGCAGGCATGCTGGCGCGAAGCTGCGGAAGCAGCTTCTGAATTCGATCTACCACTGCAATGATGTTTGCGCCCGGCTGGCGCTGAATGTTGATGATGACCGCCGGGGTCCGGTTCATCCATGCGGCCTGCTGCGTGTTTTCCGCCGAATCGACAATAGTGGCCACGTCACTGGCGCGCACCGCTGCGCCATTGCGATACGCCACAATGACAGGCCGGTAATCCCGGCTTGAGAGCAACTGATCATTCGCGCCGATAGTGTAAGAGAGCCGGGGACCATTCAGCGTGCCCTTGGCCTGGTCCACGTTGGCTGCGGCCAGGGCGGTACGCAGATCTTCAAGGCTCAAGTTGTAAGCCGCAAGCTGCGTGGGGTTGGCCTGGATGCGCACCGATGGCTTTTGGCCGCCCGCAATGGAGACCAGACCGACGCCGAGTACCTGCGAAATCTTGGGCGCAAGGCTGGTGTCGGCTGCGTCTTCAATCTTGTCCAGAGGCAAAGTGTCTGATGTGAGCGCCAGCGTGAGGATGGGCGCGTCGGCCGGGTTCACCTTGCTGTAAATCGGCGGATTGGGAAGGTCATTGGGCAGAAAGCTGGAGGCGGCATTGATGGCTGCCTGCACCTCTTGCTCGGCCACGTCGATGTTCTCTTCCAGGTTGAACTCAAGTGTGATGACAGAACCGCCGCCGGAGCTGACGGAATTCATCTGCTTCAAGCCGGGCATCTGGCCGAACTGCCGCTCCAGTGGCGATGTGACTGACGAGGCCATCACCTCAGGTCCCGCGCCGGGATAGAACGTCTGTACCTGGATGATGGGATAGTCCACCTCAGGCAGCGCGGAAACGGGGAGTTGAAAATAGCCCACTGCGCCCGCCAGAAAGATTGCCGCCATCAGCAGCGACGTGGCCACCGGGCGCAGAATGAATGGCTGAGAGGGCGTCACTGCGCGCCCCTCTGCGCCGGGCCGCCCGCCTGAGTCGCCCGGTGCTTGCTGCTTTGACCCTCTGCGCTTCCCAGCATATCTTTGCCGCCCGACTTCCCGGCTCCGCTGCCCTGGTGCTGGGGATGCGTCACTTCCACAATCTGCTCGGGCTGCAACCGATCCGCACCGTCAATCACCACCTGCGCTCCAGCAGCGGGGCCACTGTCCAGAATGGTGTTCAGGCCCTCGGCCAATGCCACCTTCACCGGCTGCATGTGTGCCACCGATTTCCCTTTGGCATCTTTCGTAATGACCCACACAAAGGAGCCGTTCACACCGTTTTGGATTGAAGCCGTTGGTACCAGCAAAGCGTCTGGCCGGTTCTCCAGCACCAGGTGGACGTTCACAAACTGGTTGGGGAAGAGCTGATTATCTTCGTTGGCGAAGACCGCCTTGAGCTTGTCGGTCCCCGTAGTGGTATCAATCTGGTTGTCGGCCGTCAGCAATGTTCCAGTGGCCAGCTTGTTCACATCGTTGCGGTCATAGGCGTCTACGGCCATACGATGATCCGCGGCCAGCTTCTGCAGCACCGGGGGAAGCTGATTTTCAGGCAGCGTGAAGTAAACCGCGATGGGATGGAACTGGTTGATGACCACAAGGTTCGTGGTGTTGGCCGTAACCAGGTTGCCGGGGTCCACCAGCCGCAGGCCCACGCGCCCGTTGATGGGCGCTTGAATGTTGCACCAGCTTAACTGTAGCGCCGCGTTCTCCAAGGCAGCCTTGTCAGACTGGATTGCCCCTTCATACTGCCCCATGGTCGCCTCGTCGGTTTCCATCACTTCCTTTGAGACCACGCCTGCCTGGTAGAGCGCCTTGTAGCGTGCATACTCGGCCCGTGCGTTGTTCAAGAGAGCCTGGTCATGGGCCAGTGTGCCCTTCGCCTGGTCAAGAGCGGCCTTGTATGGGCTGGGATCAATCTGCAGGATGGTCTGGCCTGCGTGCACCTCCTGCCCTTCCACAAAGCGCACCGGTAGAAGCTGTCCGCTTACGCGCGCTTTCACAGTCACGCTCATGTACGGCGTAACGGTACCGAGGGCCGTCAGGTAGATGGGCATCGTCTTCTGCACTACAGGAGTCACCTGCACGGGAACCGGACGGTTCATGAGCGCAGCCGCCTGCATGGCTTTGGACGCGGCTGCTTTCTGCTGATTCTGGTGAATCCTGAAGCCAATGAATCCCAGAGCGCCGATCAGCACAATGTAGACCACTACGCGAACCCAGGATTTACGCGGGTGGGCTGACTGCACATCGTCCAGCGAGGGAGGGAGAGAAGAATTGCGGTCTTCGGTAGGCATCAAACTCATCTCGTATTTCTTAATCTTTTGATACGGATCGCGGAGCAGGGCAGGCAAGCCCGATTTCATATAGTCCCGGTCCGGGGTTCGCTCCATTCCATTGGACGGAAACGTTACCGCAAAAGTTTAGTAGAACGTGTGGTCTGCGCGCACCAGTCAGAGGGCACTCCAGGCCGGTCCAGCGCCTGCCTTGCCACGAAAGCCGGGGGTCCAAAACTGGCCCTTATACTGGAGCCTACTCCTGCCCCGCGAGGGACTGCATGCAAGTGGATGCCGATGGCTCGTCCGTACCCGTCAAGCGGCCTCTTTGCGTGGACCTGGATGGGTCGCTGGTCAAATCAGATACCTTGTTGGACGCGCTTTGCCAGCTGCTGCGCCAACGCCCGCTGGCCCTGCTGCGTGCACCGCTGTGGCTTCGGGGTGGCCGTGCCGGCGTAAAGCGCGAAGCCGCACGCCTTGCCCCTCTGGACCCCTCTTATCTGCCTTATAACTCCAAGCTCTTGGATTATTTGCGGATAGAACACAGCTCGGGACGAGCACTGTATCTGGCCACCGGAGCTGATGGCGAGCTGGCCGCACGCATAGCCGCACATCTGAACCTGTTTCAAGGCGTGCTAGCTACTGATCCAACGACCAACCTGACCCGCGAGCGCAAGTTGCGGCGCCTGCAGGAGCGCTTCGGCGAATTCGACTATGTGGGCAACTCCCGCGCAGACCTCGTCCTGCTGGAGCACGCAAGGCATGCGATGATCGCCAACCCCACGCTAGGCCTGCGGATGGCCTTAAACGCCAGAAACATTACGGTTCAGCATGCTTTTCTTGACCGCCAGCCAGTCTCCCGAGCCGTGCTGCAAGCCCTATGCGTGCAACAGTGGTGGAAGAACCTGCTGCTCTTTGTTCCCTTGCTGCTTACGCGGCGATTCACGCCACACGCGATATCGGCAACCGTTATCGCTTTCTTCAGTTTCAACTTCATGGCCTCAGCTGGCTGCCTGATAGAGGGCGTGCTCAATATTGAGAGCGATCGACGTGACCCAGCCCAGCGCCTGCGCCCCTTTGCGGCAGGTGACCTGGCCGTAACCTCCGGCTTTGCGTTGGCTGCGATCCTGTTCCTGGTCTCCTGCATACTATTGGTTCTGCTGCCAGAAGTTTTTGCCCTTTGGCTTGGGCTTTTTGTTGCGGCAGGCATTCTCCACACGCTCTGCTTCAAGCACACGCCAATTCTGAACGTGCTGCTGGTCGCTGGCCTTTACACGCTGCGGTTGCCGGCGGCCGGCGCGGCCACGGGCACCGTGGTTCCATATTGGCTTGCCGCTTTCGCCGCTTTCCTATTTCTGTTGCTCGCTATGATCGGGCGCTTCAGAGAGCATTAGCGGCCGCATTGGCGCGGCCCCCCATGCATTTATGCAAGCGCAACTCGAGGGCAGGCGCCTCTCACTGACTATACGGTTCACGGCAGCACGATCACTTTGAGTTAGAACCCACTTCAACCACTGCCCATACCGGACTCGCGCCAAACCCCTGCGCATCGTCTGCTTCGTTCGCGGCGTCTCCTCTACATATGCCCTTGCAACTCAGGCCGTTTTGCGCCGTGGAGCAGGGTCTTCGTCTACCATAAGTTCACATGAATCCGCTGCAACGTTGCTGACCAGCCTTCAGGTTTGCTCGCCGCGCGGCTCCAGTTGTGAGTGCCCACCCATGTGGATTGTCCGGCTAGCCCTTCGGCGGCCTTATACCTTCATCGTCGCCGCGCTGCTGATTCTCATTCTTGGCGCATACAGCATCCTCACGATGCCTACCGATATTTTTCCCAATATCGATATTCCGGTTGTGACCGTGGTCTGGCATTTCAGCGGCCTTTCTGCCCAGCAGATGGCCGACCGCATCATCTCCAACAGTGAACGCGGAATGACCGTGACGGTGAACAACATCGAACACATCGAGTCGCAATCCTACACCGGCGTTGGCGTCATCAAGATCTTCTTTCAGCCCCATGTGAACATCGCCGAGGCTGTGGCGCAGGTGAACGCCATCACCAACTCTGAGGTTCACTCGTTGCCGCCAGGCACACTGCCACCCTTCATCATTGAATACAATGCATCCAGCGTGCCCGTGCTCCAGCTTGGCATCTCCGGCCAGGGATTGAACGAGCAGCAGTTAAACGACCTGACGCAGAACCACATCCGCACGCAGCTGGCCACGGTGGAAGGCGCGCAGGCGCCCTATCCCTACGGCGGCAAGCAGCGCGAAATTTCAGTCGACTTGAGCCTGCCGGCACTACAGGCCAAAGGGCTTACGCCGGCCGACGTGGTGAACGCCATCAGCGCGCAGAACATCATCGCGCCTTCGGGCACCATCAAGATTCACCGCTTTGAATATGCCGTGGAAACCAACTCGGCGCCGGAGCTCGTCGCCCAACTTAACAATCTGCCCATAAAAACCGTGAATGGCGCCGTGATTTACATCCGCGATGTGGCCCATGTGCGCGACGGCAATCCGCCGCAGACCAACATTGTGCGTGTCAACGGCAAGCGCGCCATTCTGCAGAGCGTGCTGAAGACTGGATCATCTTCCACCCTCGACATCATCCGTGGCGTTCGCGAGCGACTTGCCGCCATCAAGGGCCAGCTTCCGCCGCAACTGAAGATTGATGCTCTCAGTGACCAATCCATTTTTGTGCGCAGCGCCATAGACGGCGTCGTGCGCGAAGCCATCATTGCCGCATGCCTCACGGCGATCATGATTCTCATCTTCCTTGGAAGCTGGCGCTCCACGCTCATCATCGCTATCTCCATACCGCTGTCTATTCTCTGCTCGCTGGCAGCACTGGCGGCCCTGCACGAGACCATCAACATCATGACCCTGGGCGGCATGGCTCTGGCTGTCGGCATTCTTGTCGATGATGCGACGGTGGCCATCGAAAACATCAACCGCAACCTTGAAGCGGGCAAAGAGCTTGAGCAGGCCATTCTGGAGGGGTCCGCGCAAATTGCCGTTCCCGCGCTCGTATCGACGCTGGCCATCTGCATCGTCTTTGTGCCCATGTTCTTCTTGAGCGGTGTTGCACATTATCTCTTCGTTCCCATGGCCGAGGCCGTGGTCTTCGCCATGCTCGCAAGCTATCTGCTTTCGCGCACTGTTGTGCCAACCATGGCGAAATATCTGCTGCAGGAGTATGACGATGCGCGCACCATCGCCCGCCGCGTGAGCCGCAATCCTCTCGTACGCTTCCAGGCTGCCTTCGAGTCCGGCTTCGAGCGCTTCCGCCGCTTCTATCTAGGCCTGCTTACTCTCTGTGTGGATCATGCGCGAGTTTTTCTGCTTTGCTTCTTCGCTTTCACTGTCGTCTCGGTTGTAGGCCTGCTGCCGTGGCTCGGCCAGGACTTCTTTCCTTCGGTCGATTCCGGCCAGTTCAAGATTCACATTCGCGCCCACACCGGCATGCGCATTGAGGAAACTGCGGCGCTCTGCGACCACATTGACGCAACCATCCGTCAGGAGATTCCGAAGGACGAGCTCGTCACCATCCTCGACAACATCGGCCTGCCTTACTCCGGCCTGAATCTGAGCTACTCCACCTCAGCACCCATCGGCCCCTCGGACGCAGACATCCAGGTGCAGCTCGCTCCGCATCACCACCCCACGGAGCAATACGTCGAGCGGCTGCGCACAGTGCTGGCGCGTAAATATCCAGGCGTCACTTTTTACGCGCTACCGGTTGACATCGTCACTCAGATTCTCAACTTCGGTCTTTCGGCGCCCATTGACCTCCAGATTGTCGGCCCCAACATTTATGCCAATCACGCCCTGGCCGAAAGAATGCTGAATGACGTGCGCAACGTTCCCGGTGCAGTGGACGCACGTATTCAGCAACCTTTCAACTATCCCAACCTGACCGTGAATGTGGACCGTACGCGCGCCGCCGCCATTGGTCTGACCCAGAGAAACGTGGCGCAGAATCTTCTGGTGGCGCTGAGTGGAAGCTTTCAGACAACACCGAACTTCTACCTTGACCCGCGCAGCCATATCGCCTACAGCATTGCGGTGCAGACGCCCCAGTTTGACGTGAAGAACCTGCAGGAGCTGGAGAACTTCCCGGTGGCGGTGAGTGGATCCGGGGCTCCGCCACAGATTCTGGGC
>JAJXXG010000329.1 GCA_021781255.1 Acidobacteriota bacterium | reverse complement strand
ATGGCGTTGTGATCCGCGAAGGGGATGTACTGGAAGATCATTTTGGTGTTGTCTTTGTCGAAGCTGCCCCAGCCGCCGTTTTTGCACTGCATGGCGAATTCCCAGCGGATTGCGCGCTCGGCTACCGAGATCTGATAGCGCTCGCGGGGATAGTCGACCTTGCTCAGCGCAAGCAGAACCTGCGCCGTATCATCGGTATCCGGGTAAAACTCATTGTTGAACTCGAAGTACCAGCCTCCTGGCTCGGTGTTGCGGACTTTGGCGGCCCAATCGCCCTTGTGGCGGACTTCTTTCGCGAGCATCCAGTCCACGGCTTTGATCATGCGCGGATCGTTGCGTGCGACGCCGGCCTCGCCCAGGGCATAGACGGCCTGTGCTGTATCCCACACGGGGCTCATGCAGGGCGTCATGCGGAAGGTTGGCTCGGGCATCTCAGGGGTGGGCGGCTGCTCGATGCCGAGTTTTTCAAATTCGTCGCGGGCGCGGATGACCTGCGGATCGTCCTCGGAGTATCCCAGACAGCGTAGCGCGATGATGGCGTTGAGCATCGCGGGATAGATGGCGCCGAGGCCGTCGGTCATTTCCAGGCGCTCGAGCATCCACTTTTCCGCGCGTTTGAGTGCCAGGTGGCGCAGCGGGCGGATGTGAACTGCCTCGAACAAGTGCGTAATGCGGTCGAGGGCCAGAAAGAAGTTGTGCCAGGAGAAGAGATTTTTGCGATCGACCCGCAGCCGAAGAATGGAGTTGGCCCTGCCGCCAACGAACAACTCGTCGATGCCCTGCTCCGGGGGAATCCTCTTGTATGGCTTCTTGGCGTAGATGATGGCCAGTGGAATGAGGATCGAGCGGGACCAGGCCGAGATCTCGTAGATGTTGAAGTAGAACCAGTGGGGAAAGAGGACAATCTCGGGCGGAATAGCGGGCGCGGCGTCGTAGTCGTACTGGCCGAGCGAGCAGAGATACATTTTGGTGAAGGTGTTGCAAGCGGTAACGCCGCCATGGGCCAGGACCCACTCGCGGCACTTCACCATGCGCGGATCGCTGGCATCCAGCCCCGATAGCTTGGCTGAGAAATAACACTTGACCGAGAGCGAGATGTTGCCCGGACCGCCGGGATAGATGCTCCAGCTTCCGTCGTCGTTCTGGTAGCGCATCATCTCAGTGAAGGCGCGCTTGAGCCGGCCGGGATCGCCGCTTTCGAGCAGCGTGTGCAGAAAGATGTAGTCGGCTTCAAGCATGGAGTCGGCTTCAAGCTCGCCGTTCCAGTAGCCCTCGGGATGCTGCAGCGAAAGCAGGCAATCGCGCGCGCCGGCGATCGCCGACTCCACATCGGCAAGGTCCGCGTCGATTCGGCCGAATCTAGGTCGGCCCATTTCAGGCCGTGCAAAGCTGGGCGCGGCGGTTTGTGTCTTCTGTTGCTTTGGAATCATGCGGTCTGAAACGTCTCAACCCATCTCCGGCACATTCAGATTCCCCTGAAGCGCCGACTGTTTGCGGCACACCAAAAATAAAGCGTGCCCGGTTCGTTTACGATCAGCCCGTTCAGCGTGCAGTGACAGGTGCTGCCCCATTGGCGCTGCCAATGGCTTGCACGATCTCAGGAGGCAGGCCGAAGCGCACATTTTCCGGCATGACTTCAATCTCTTCGACGTAACTAAAACCGTTTTGTTGCAAGTAGTTGACAACATCCTCGACCAGTATTTCAGGGGCCGAGGCACCGGCTGTGACGGCAACGTTTTCTACATCCACAAGCCACTTGGGGTCGATGGCCTGGGAGTTATCGATGAGATATCCAATGGTGCCAAGGTTGCGCGAAACCTCAACCAGGCGGTTGGAGTTGGAGCTGTTGGTTGAACCCACCACCAGCACAAGTCCGGCTTTGTGGGCCACGTTGCGCACGGCCACCTGGCGATTCTCGGTGGCGTAGCAGATGTCCTGTGAATGTGGCCCAACGATGTTAGGAAACTTCAGCTTGAGGGCGTGAATAATGTCGCGAGCCTCGTCGAGCGAGAGGGTGGTTTGAGTGAGATAAGCCACGTGGTCGGGATCGGGAATCTCCAGTACCTCGACCTCGGCAACGTTTGAAACCACATGGGTCACGTCCGGAGCCTCGCCGAGAGTGCCTTCGATCTCGTCGTGGTCGCGGTGGCCGATGAGCACCAGCGAGTAGCCCTGCTTGGCGAACTTGACCGCCTCAAGGTGGACCTTGGTTACCAGCGGACAGGTAGCGTCAATCACCCTCAAATTGCGCCCTTTGCTGCGCTCGCGGACCGCCGGGGAGACGCCATGGGCACTGTAAATCACGCGCTGGCCATCGGGCACATCGTCGATTTCGTGAACGAAGATAGCGCCCTTTTCGGCTAATTCATTCACAACATAGCGGTTATGCACAATCTCGCGGCGCACGTAGATGGGAGCGCCGAAGGTTTCAAGAGCGATCTTGACGATATCGATTGCGCGCACGACTCCTGCGCAAAAACCACGCGGTTTGAGTAACAACACCCTCTTCTGACTGGGAGAAGACCCTTCGGGGCTGTGATGGGGGAAGGATTCGAGGTCAGTTATGGTCACATCATCCAGTATACCAACGGGTGATATTCAGCAACAGGAGAGAAGTGGGGTGGGCAGGCCGCCGCAATGCGGCGACGCAAGCGGCGGGCGGTTGCAAAAGGGGCACCTGCAAACCCGTTTCCGTGTTATGCTTGGGCCGCGAACGGGTCTCGCAGCAGCGAACCGCCCGCTACGCCGGCGATGCCGGCTGATCGGAAGGGAGAGATATGGACAAGCCCAAGAAATGCGCCAATCCCACCTGCACATGCATTCCAGCTGACAAATCCAAATACTGCGGCGCACATTGCGAAGGGCAGGCAGGGCGGACAGAGTTGGTTTGCCGCTGCGGCCATGACGATTGCGGCGGGAACGTGACGAGCAATTAAGTCAGCAATGGAAGCCGAGCCGGCAGCGCGGCTTAAGTACTGGCCCTGCTTCCCCCGGACGAGGGCTTGTCCGCGCGGACCCCGGTCGGAACGCGGAAAGAAGAACATGACCCGGCAGAATGCGAGGGCGGCTGCCGGGCGCATGAAGGTGTCGGCGGCGAGAGGGCGCCTGGTCGCGCCTGGGTCAGTGTTCAGCGGCCCCTCTGAGTTGCGGGTCACCCGCGGCGGCCATCTGGAAGCCTCATCCTGGTAACGCCTGCAGCGGTTCCACAGATGCCGTATCCTGAAACCCCATAGGTCGAGTGGCTTTTTCACCAGGAAAGAGCCACCCTCCGCAACTGCAAAAACGGCTACATGTACCTTGGAACCGCTCTGGTTGCCTACTTTTCGCGCAATTGCTGGCTCAGGTAGCGCTCGTACCCGATTTCCTTTATCTGGCCCAGTTGTGCCTCCAGCCAGTCGACGTGTCCTTCCTCGTCCTTCAGATTCGCGATGAATAATTCGGCGCTTGCGTTATCTCCCTCGGCTCGCGCCAGCTTTATCGCCTCGTTGTAGGACTTCACGGCGTCAAGTTCGGCCTGCAGGTCGCTCTCCAACTGTTCCTTCACCGTCTTCCCCACATGGATTTGCGTGGGCCCGAGCATATTCGGAGCCCCATCCAGGAAGAGAATGTGCTCGATCAGTCTTTCCGCATGTTTCATCTCGACGATCGACTCTTTCTTCAGTCGCTTGGCAAGGTTCTCGTACTCCCAGTTCTCGCACATCTCGGCATGAATGAAATATTGGCTGATCGCCATGAGCTCTTCCTGCAGAGCCTTGTTCAGCGCGGCTATGACTTTTGGGCTTCCCTGCATGATGTTGAATCCTCCCGGGCATATCAGAATTGTTGAAGCTATCACTTCTGTTCATTGAGTATAGCGCGGCACTTGCAGACCGTGACGGCGGCAGGACTCGGCCAGCGCCCTGGGCTACGGCATCCATACGCAGGCGGAGACGCTGGAAGAACTGCGCACGATGGTGAAGGACGCCGTCAACTACTACTTCGACGAAACCATGCAGGCTCCGAAGATCATCCGCCTGCACTTTGTGCGGGAAGAAATACTGGCCGCATGAAGCCGCCCTCCCAGGTCTCAGAAACGACAAAATAGTGTACCCGCCTCATGCGGCGCGGACGTTGACTTGGACCTCGACCCTGGAACCGAGGCGATTGATGATCGTGACCAGCCGGTCGAGGGTGAAGCGGGCGAGGTCGGCATTGCGGATGCGGGAGAAATCGGCTGCGGCGATGCCGGTTTGGGCGTGGGCAGCGCGGACAGTCAGTTCCTTTCGGTTGAGCATTTTGATGATCTCCGCGGCGAGGATGGCCTTCAATTGCAAAACGTCGGCGTCTGCATCACTAAAGTCGCGGAACACGTTACCGCTGCCGCGAACGAGTTCGATTTTTTCGGTTTTCATCCGAGCATCTCCTTCAACATCTTCAGGCGGCTCTTTATCAATTCAACCTCATGTCGCGGGGTTTTGATGCCCTGCGTCGATTTTTTCTGGAAAGCATGAAGGACCCAGATTTCGTTCGCGATCTGCACTGCATAAACGACACGAAAGGCATTTCCGCGATACGGCAGAGCAATTTCAAAGACACCAGAGCCCAGTCCCTTGAACGGTTTGGCGATGTCCGACATTCCGTCCTCTGCCGCCGCCGTCAAAGCAGTCCGACAGGTGATTTGCGCGTCAAGCGGAAACTTCTCGAAATCCTTGCGTGCAGCTTTGATCCATGAGATGGGCCGCGTATGTCTGATCATGGGCTTGCTGACAGATCTACCTGTGCAGTGTAGTCATATTTGACAACAGATGTCAAGGCACGATAGAACCTGCTCTTTGGCGTTCGTGCTTTCCCGGGTCTGAGAATCCAGACCGGGGCGCCCGGCGCAGGTGAGACCTGGGGTACCCGGCTCGATTTGCGGCCGTGTGCGCCTCTCACTACTTTCTAATCCTCAAGTTTCAGCCGAGTTTTGGACAGAGTACCGAATCTGTTTACCGCTAGAATCTGTACTAGCCATGGCCGAATTTACCCACCTGCATCTGCATACGGAATACTCCCTGCTTGACGGCGCTTGCGACGTGACCAAACTCGTGGACCGCGTGGCGGCGCTGGGGCAGAAATCCGTCGCCATGACGGACCACGGCAACATCTACGGCGCGGTGCACTTCTTCGATGCGGCGAAGCAAAAGGGCATCAAGCCGATCCTGGGATGCGAGCTATATGTGTGCAAGGCGGAGGACCATCGCGCGGATACCCCGAACGACACCAACAACCACCTGCTGGTGCTGGCCGAGAACGAGGAGGGATACCGGAACCTGATCCGGCTGACGTCGGAAGCAAGCCTGCACGGGTTTTATCGCAAGCCAAGGGTGAGCAAGAAGTATCTGGCGGAGAATTGCAAGGGGTTGATCGGGTTTTCCGGCTGCCTGAGCGGGGAGCTGTGCGAGGCTCTCGACAAAGGCGAATACGATGCGGCGCTGAAGTCGGCGCTGCAATATCAGGACATCTTCGGCAAGGGAAATTTCTACCTGGAGATTCAGGATCAGGGACTGGAGGCGGAGAAGAAGATCCAGGCGGATTTATATCGGTTGGAACGCGAGCTGGGCATTCCGCTGGTGGCCACGAACGATTCGCATTACCTGTGTGGCGAGGACTCGCACGCGCACGAGGTGATGCTGTGCGTACAGACGGGCTCGAAGATTCACGACGCCGACCGCTTCAAGTTCGACAGCGACCAGTTCTTTGTGAAGAGCGCGGACGAGATGGCGCGGCTGTTTAAGGATTCGCCGGCGGTGGTGACGCGCACCATGGAGATTGCCGAGCGCTGCAATCTGAAGCTGCACTCGGTGGAGAATCCGTTCCCCGAGTTTGCTGTGCCGCAGGGCCACACCATCGAGAGCTACTTCGACGAGGTGTGCCGTGCCGGATACAAACGGCGCCTCGAAGCTTCCATCCAGCGGCTGGAGGCGCGCGGCGCGCTACGCACGCCCATCCATGAATATGACAGCCGTCTGGAACGCGAGATCGCCGTCATCAAGCAAATGAAGTACGCAGGCTACTTCCTGATTGTGTGGGACTTTATCAAGTACGCGCGCGATCACGGAATCCCGGTGGGGCCGGGACGCGGATCGGCGGCCGGCTCGCTGGTGGCCTACTCGATGGAGATTACGAATATCGATCCGCTGCAGGGCGGGTTGCTGTTCGAGCGGTTCCTGAATCCTGAGCGCGTGTCCCTGCCCGATATCGACGTGGATTTCTGCATGAATCGGCGCGGCGAAGTGATCGACTACGTAACGCGCAAGTATGGCCGCGAGCAGGTGGCGCAGATCATCACGTTTAATACGATGGCGGCGAAGGCGTCGATCAAGGATTGCGGGCGCGCGCTGGACATGCCCTACGGCGATGTGGACCGGATTGCGAAGCTGGTTCCGGCCACGCTGGGCATGACGCTGGACGAGGCGCTGAAAGAGTCGCCCGACCTGCGCAAGGCCTACGACAACGACAAGCAGGTTCGCGAACTGATCGACACGGCAAAAAAGCTGGAGGGGCTGGTGCGCGGCTCGGGCGTGCATGCGGCCGGCGTGGTGATTGCGCCGCGCCCGCTCACCGAACTGGTGCCTCTCGCGAAGACCAAGAACGATGAAATCGTGACCGCCT